>NZ_JANGCA010000056.1:0-25099 GCF_024463855.1 Clostridium sp. DFI.1.208
AGGAAGATGGCGACCTCACTGCTAAGATCGAGATCGCCAAGAATACAGTAGACATGACAAAAGCCGGAACATATGAAGTTACATATAAAGTAACAGACAGTGAAGGAGCGTCCACAACGAAGACGATCACAGTCACTGTCAATCCAAAAATGGAAAAATTGAATGAAGTTCCGACTATTCAGGCAGAAGATAAAACACTTACAGTAGGAGACACATTTGATCCAAAGAAGGATGTGACAGCTACTGACAAGGAAGATGGCGACCTCACTGCTAAGATCGAGATCGCCAAGAATACAGTAGACATGACAAAAGCCGGAACATATGAAGTTACATATAAAGTAACAGACAGTGAAGGAGCGTCCACAACGAAGACGATAACGATCACCGTAAAGGATAAAGAATTCAAAGCAGATATAAATAAACCGGATACGGATGAGCAGAACAAAGATACAGGTAGTGTAGAAACAGGAGATCGAACCAATATAAGCTTCTATACCTCTCTGTTCGAAATGAGTGTAGTATGTATCGCTATCCTGGCGGTATGGAAGAAAAAGAAAGCATTGAGAGATCGATAGACTATGAAATAAGGAGAGATGCAGCAAGTGATTCTTGCAGAGCAGGAATATTCCTTTTAAATCCATTCAGATTTGATTGAACGTGGTGATTTTCATGAATTTAAATGAAAAGTGATACCCGCTTTATCAATGATCTGAGGTGCTGTAACTAGGAATAGGTGATTGCTGATTCAACAAACGGTCTCGAATCTCAAAAAGGAACCGTAATATTTGGATAAAACAATCCTCGTATTACGGTCTTTTTAGTATAATGATGTTTAATAAATATCGCTTGTTGAAACAGCAATGATCTGTACTGAACTATTAGGAATGTGAAGAATTATGTGTAAGTAAAAATCGACAGGTATAGATAGTAGATGACGAATCTTGTCTAATCATCATTTGTTTATGTATTATCAGTATGCCCAATTCATCAAGGGTTATACTGATTTTTCGTATAATAAAAGCAGGAAGAAAAACAACCTGCTTAATATAGAATTGAATAACCCATATGAAATAGAAAGAATAATTTCTGTAGGAAAGAGAATCAACTATAAATTTGATATTCATGATAGAAAGCCAGGGTGTATAATTATTCCTGGCTTTATCTTTTTGTTGCATACAAACAGAATAAAGTCGATAGAGAAGAAATGACGTGCTTGCTTTATAAACCTTTGAGTTAGTAATAAAAAACATCATTCTTCCTATTCTTGTTTATGAATAAGCTTATATCTAAAACGACGATCGTTTATGATTCAGTCAGTATGTACAACGAAACTATATGGAACAAGATACAGGAAGTAAACTCTATGATATTAGTGAGGAGGAACTAGTGATGGAAGGACCTATAATTAGTATTGATGTATCCAATGGAAACAGTCACTATATTCTTTTTGAGAAGAATAATAAGAAAGTTGGAGGAGTACATAAAATCAACCATGATGTTGAAGGATTCGCTCGTTTAAAAACAGATATTAAAATTCTTTCTGATAAAGTTGGCGAGAAAGTCTGTGTGGTTTATGAAGCTACAGGTGTATACACACATCCACTTCAAAGATTTCTTGAAAAAATGATATCAAACAATATATCATTTCGCCGCTAGAATCTGCCAGAAAACGAAAAGAAGGTATCCATTCTAAAAAAACTCAAGCTTGATTTTTGCGAATGAAACATACCCTGGATGCGATTATGATAATATTGAAGTCAAGATATTACAGGACCTGTTAGAGAAAGTTGAGATGATCAGAAACGATGCGGATAAAACCCTACGGAAAATAATTCAGATAGCGGAAACGATAAATGAATATTATCTTATTTTAAGCATATTTTAAGCATATTTTAAGCATAGATGGAATCGGTCCTAACCTGGCATCTAGAATATTGGCAGAAATAGGTGATATAAAGTGATTTAAGACACGGGAAGCATTGATAGCTTATCTTGGCTTAGATCCAAATATCAGTCAATCAGGACAACTGGATGGTGATCATTTTATCTATCTCAAAGAAGGGAAACAAGCAATTACGATGTCTACTGTATTTAGCGGTCACATGTAATATAAGGTTAAAGAAAGTAAATCCCATCAATCAGTTTTATCAAAAGAAAAGGCAGCAATTGAACCCGTTAAATTCATAAGCCGCCAAGGTTGCATGTACCGCTAAACTAGCTAAAATCATTTACAGTATGTGCAATAACAACACTATCTTTCAAAGATAGCCTATTTATATTATACATATTTTTTAAAAAAATGGAAGATTCCATCTTTTTGTCGTAGACAAGTGATCTACTGATAATGAAGTGATATTTTCTGAAATTTAGGCTTGATTTCTATTATCTAATTTTTATATGCCTTTATCATTACTCATTATGCTTCTACTGCTTCCATAATGGCAAGTTGATTTTGAATCATATCCCAGTTTCGACATCTCTGTGTCCATTTGCTGCTGAGGTTCTGAATAGCCAAGTAAAGCATCTTTCTCAAACTGTCATCATTTGGGAAAACCGTCTTTGTTTTCGTGACTTTTCTGAACTGTCTGTTCAATCCTTCAATCGCATTTGTCGTGTAAATGATTTTGCGGATTTCAACTGGATAATCATAGTATGTGCTTAGTATATCCCAATTCTCTTCCCAGCTACGTACTGCGGTTGGATATTGCTTGCCCCATTTATCCTTGAAAATTGCTAACTGATTCAGTGCCTGTTCCTCTGTATTTGCTTGGTAAACAGTTTTTAAATCTCTCATGAACTCCTTGATATGCTTATAACTCACGAAGCGTGTGCTGTTGCGAATTTGATGGATAATACAACGCTGAATACGTGCCTTTGGATAGACAGCTCCTATAATTTCTCTGAAGCCTGTAAGACTATCTACGCAGAATAAGGAAACATCCTTAACCCCTCTGCTTTTCAACTCATTCAGCACTCCCATCCAGTATTTCGCAGATTCACTGGCTCCTACCCATAATCCTAAAACTTCCTTCATTCCTTCGTTATTGATGCCCAAAACAACGTATGCAACCTTAGTCACGACCTGATGATCTTCTCTGATTTTATAATGGATCGCATCCATAAATATGAATGGATAGAAGGCTTCTAAGGGTCTGTTTTGCCATTCTGTTACTTCGGGCAGAATGCGCTCGCTGATCTTGCTTACCAGTCCTTCTGAAATCTCTACATCGTACAGTCCTTTGATCTGGTCTCTGATATCTCTTGTGGACATTCCAGTAGCATACAAGGAAAGGATGCATTTCTCAATGCCATCGGCATTTCTCTGATATTTTCCAATAATCTGAGGTTCAAATTCACCGTTACGATCACGTGGTACATTCACATCCACTTCACCTAACTGTGTTTTCATTGTGCGTTTTACAGATCCGTTGCGATAGTTTTTCTTGCCTTCACATGTCGTTCTTTCAGCGCGATCATAGCCTAAATGCTGATCAATTTCAGCCTGTAAGGTCTGTTCTAATACATCCGCAAACATGCCTTTCATGCACTCCATAATGTCCTGTGTTGATGTAAACTTTTGTTCATTCACAAGGTCCTTGATCTGCTTTGTCGAAATAAAAGATGTGTTCATAGTATTTTTCCTCCTGTAAGTATGTTTCGTATCTACATTCTTACCCGCTTTTTACTATTTACACATCTTTTGCTATATTCCTGAACTATCAAAAAGTACACCTTTTGCAAAAAGCATAAATACGCAGAATTGTCACCTGTTGCATCACCAACAGCTTTTTTTACTTTACCTTTTACTTTGTCTGTAAATCCTTTGTCTGACATTTGGCTCACTCCTTTTGATTTCTACACCTGTAATTATAACTCGCTGTTTACCGTATACTATATTGCATTTGGCCCGATTATTACATTAAAAACACGTTTTATACAATGCTTGAAACAATATGAATATTGATAACACTATTTTTAGATATTCACATACCTACAGGAATTATTTCTCCATATTGTCTGATTCAAAAGGAAGATCTTCTATCGGTTCCCAGGATTCTCCAAAGTCAACTTCCTTGAATAAAGCAGCCAACCCAGTAATCTGTTTCAAACGTAATATCTCATCTCGATCCATTCCAAGATGTTTTGCGATCCATGTATCTGAGCGTCCGAATTCATGCAGTTCTTTGACGATATTGCTCATTAAATCTACATCATGACTACCTCTTGCACGGTTATGACGGATGGTGCTCGCCATTCTCTGATCTAATGGTTTATCGATCACAGAAACAGGCAATAGACCCTGTTCCCGCTCATAGATATCTGGATATTCTTTCATGATCCGGTATCTATGAAAGCCATCCACTATGATATACTCATCGTTTGGTTTATCATAATAACATACAATCGGCATCGTATAGCCGTCTGCTTTGATACTGTCATAGAGAAGTTTCATTTCCGGTGGTGCTACTGCATTGGGGTTGTAATCATTGGGATGAATCTTTTCAACAGGTACGGCTCGTATGTCATATACGGGACTTTTTGTCATCGTTTAGTTCCTCCACAGTTCTATATTTATCTTTTAAGTAATCTAACTTTTTTTGCTGTTCACGTGTCAAACCAAATCCCATGAAACGGCAGATATGATCGTTTTTTAAAATGCAGAAACACATCCGTTTCCAGCTTGGTATATCCTTTGTAGACTTGATATCATCTGTATGATCTGGAATCTTATCCAGAAAAATAATGCGTGAATTTTTAAATATCGTATAGTTGGATATGCCGTTTCTCTTGATATGGTATCCATGTTCTATCAGCTCTTGAATGGTCTCTTCCTCTAATCCGCCGCCAACAGTATGCCAGAACTTTAGAGATTTATTAAACTTATCGAAATAATTTTTCTGCAGGCGTTTCGGCAGCGTTGCCAGCAAAAATTTGGTATAGGATTGCCACGTATGACCCTCGGGAAGCGTGATGTTACGGTATCCCATAGCTCTTGTTTTTGAATAGATAGAAGTAAAATTTGCGCCCTGCACACGCCCGAGCAGCTTTGTCCATATCTGGGGATCGATGACCCGATAAAGATTCAGCGAATCCTTGGCATAGTCTTGAAAAGGGGAGGCTACGCGCATCTGGTAAACCGTCAGGCCGGCCTTGTAAAATAAATCATATAATTCATTATATGGATAATCAAAGCGATAGTAGGCATGCCAGATATCATTGACCGACCAGTCATACAGAGGGGACGCAGTCCAGACATCTTTAAACTGATGGGTGATCCAGCACTGTCCTTTGTAGCCGTATTTCTTATTAAGAAAACCGCTGTAGCGCTGTAAGGATTCATCGGCACGAATTCCCAGAAGACAGATCGTTTTCTTATTGTTATGGGATATGCGATACCATCTGCCAAATTGTCTTGCAAGGTCTTCCTGGTGCATCTTATAGTGATAGGTCGTCATGGGATTATGTGTCAAATTGAACACATAATCATGTTCCGGCATTGGACGTACCCAGCTGTCTGCCTTTTTATCATCCCAAGGGTACCAGTACATTTCATAGCTGCTCAGTGCCGTACGTGTAGCCATAGGAAGGCAGATCCAATACAATTCTACATGAGGGCGTTTTTCCAGCATCTGGAAGGTTTCCTCTACATATCTTGTCGTGGCTGAATACTGGGCTTCAAAATCCTGATGGAATACTCCAATCGTTTTATCCGGATAGTTCCAATCCCGAAAATCAAGCAGAAGATACAGCAGCAGTCCACTGTCTTTTCCACCGGAAAAAGAAATATAAATGGAATCGAATTCCTGGAAAATAAAATGGAATCGTTCCAATAAGGCTTCATATACATTCAAATCCAGATATCTTTTTATCATAATATGTACTGCATGTTCTTTCTGTAAGACAGCAGAATGCAAGCTCACCCCTTCCGTTATAAAAAGTCTTCCTGTTTCCTGATGATGTGTCAAAGAAACTACTATTAGGACTATTCTAAGATACAAAACCAAAATATCCAATATTATGACAGTATTTTTACAAAAAAGGTTGTTTTATACTACTGTTTTAATCAAATATACATAAAAAACATATCATGATATATTTGAAAAGAAATATCGGCAAAACTGCGTTCTTTTTCTTTATAGCGGTACATCAAAATGGATGAAAAGGGCATGTATAAGTATGGTAGGATTCTGTAGATTCTGCATCTCTAAATAAAATATTTGATAAATGTATAAAAGGCCAATTTAATTGTATAATTGATGCGTTTTTAATATTATTTATCAATTAAATGTGTTTTATCGTTTAATTATGCTATTTTATACTTAAGTAAATTTCGTCTTTTTATTGTGATTTGCGGGATTTGACCTCATATGACAGAAACCGCCAATATAGAGGAGGATTGAGTTTGATGAAACTTACAGGAAAAGAATTGCAGAATATAAAAGCACTCCATGTGACAACGAAAATACCTGTGCATATCTATGATCTTTGTTTCAAGCTGCTCAAAGTGTACAGTTCCGGGAACCGGTATGAGATCCCTTATGATTTCTCCCGTATCCATTCTGAAAACACGGACTGCAGAGATCTTATCTGGTATGAGTATGGCTGGCTGAAAGAAATCTTTATATTTGTCCGGCATAAGGATGTTATTATCACGCTTGGTCCGTTTTTAACAAATCATCTGGAGCCGGAAGAAATCGAGAAACTTGTGGAAGGAGATAAAATGAAATCGCAGCCCTCTGTCACAGGGAAGGAGTGGTTTTCTTACTATGAAAATCTACCGATCTACGCATTAGGGGATATTCGTGATTTCGTCATACTGCTGGGGGCAATCTTAAATATCGACCTGGAAGAAATTTATTCCAGAAGGCTTCATATAGAAGTTTATCGGAATGAATTGGAATTAAAAAGTCAGGCATTAAAGAGACCTTTTTTTCAGGATTTTGAATCCGAGCAATATGCCTTCTATTATGAAAATAAAATACTAGAACTTGTTGCAAAAGGAGACCTGGATACTTTGAAACAGGGGGTTGCCAAAATCGGATGCAGCGTGATCCCCACCTGGCATAATGATTCTGTACGCACAGAAAAAAACTATACCATTGTTATTCTGGAAAAACTGTCTTCCCTTGCTCTTCATATGGGAAAGGATGTACTGGAAACGATCCGGTTACGAGAATTTTACATAAAGAAACTGGAACAGAAAGAAAAACTGGTGGATGTCCTGGCGGTAAGGGATAGTGCGATTATCCATTTCACAAAAGAACTGCACAATCTGGCAAACAGTGCTTATTCACCTTTCATACTGTCTGTGATACAGTATATTAACCTAAAGATTTACGGACCATATAAAACATCTGATGTGGCAAAGCATTTTTTTCTTTCAGAAAGTGCGTTACGGCGGCACTTTAAAAGAGAGGTACATATGAGCATCACAGAATATGCCAATCAACGAAAGATAGCCATTTCAAAGTTTTTTTTAGCCACGGGGATGCCGATTGCAGAATGTTCAAAACGTTTAGGTTTTTTTGACAGTTCGCATTTCTATAGGACCTTTAAAAAATATGAGGGAATTACACCAAAGCAATTCTTGAATAGAACAACCCAAAGAGATTTTGATGAAAATTTTCTTCTGGACAAAGAACTCTATTGACCTTAGCTGATAAAACATACAAAAAGAACTGTGAAAAATGGTGCAGATAAAGCATCACTTTTCACAGTTCTTTTCTTTCATAGCTGGATGGAAGCGTCTTCCGCTTACGAATATCTTTGATTGCCAACAGAGAAGATCGTATGAATACGGAGATTTTAGAAATATAACAAATAAGAATAATGTATAAAAACATCACATCTTTGTATAAAATTATATATGTCTTTTTGACTATCTTTTTATATCTTCTTAAATGTCCGCAAAGCCTTATTTTATAGGCTCTACGGGCATTTTTCTTTTGTGGTAAACCTCACATATCTAGGTCTATCTTCTTATATTTTCGCTATCAAGCGTGGTTAAAATCGTGGTAAATACTTCTTATGCGATTAGACGCTGAACCTCTGATTTTGCGGTATCTATGGACGCATGAGCATACCAGTTCATTGTGATACTGATATTTGAATGCCCCATGATATACTGTAAATCTTTCGGGTTCATGTTCTTGCTTGCCAGCCTTGTGCAGAATGTATGGCGTAGCGTATGCGGTGTGATATGTGGCAAGGGATTGTCCTTGTGGTGCTTGTTGTATTTCTTTATCATACGGACAAATAAGGCGTTGTAATCAATCGCAACTTTGGGCTTGCCTTTATGATTGACAAATAGGAAATTGCTCCGTCCGTCTATCACAAATGGTTCTGCCTTTGGGTGTTTCTTCATAACCCGTTGAAATGCCTGTATTGTTTCTCTGCTTAATGGCACTTGCCTTATTCCGCTCTTTGTCTTAGGCGTTTCAATATAATAACCCTGTTCCTTGCTCTTTAGTAACTGGTGGTCGATAACCACAACCTCATGGATAAAATCAACGTCCATGATTGTCAGTCCGCACAGTTCCGAGATACGAAGTCCTGTCTTTAACAGTATCAGCACATCATCATAATACTTGTGATACACATTGTCCGTCTTGATGAATGAGAGTAGGGCTTGTTCCTGTTCCTCTGTCAATGCGACTTTCTCTTTGGTATCATTTTCTAGGACTTCACTTAACTTGAAATCAAAAGGGTTTTTCCTTACACAATCGTCTTGTATGGCGATATAGAATGACGCTTTTAACGAGCGTTTATGGTTGTTAATGGTGTTATAGGAAAAGCCTTTGTCTTTCATGCGTAATGCCCATTCCTTAGCGTCAGAGGGTTTTATCGTATCAATGCTCCTAGCACCTAACTTGTCCTCTTTCAATAACCGCATGAGCTGTTCCCGTTGTTTCTGTGTGCTTTTCTTCACGTTTGCCCTCTGTGCGTTCTGTTTGGCGTAGAGTTGGCAAAGCGTCATTTTCTTGCCTGTGCTGTCGATACCGTCCTCAATATCCCGTCTTATCTGCTGTTCCAGTTCACGAAGTGAGGGTTTTTCCCGTTTTCCCTTTGGTGTCGGGTCTGTGGGTGTCAATCTCCAAGCATACACATATTTTGTGTTTCCAAATGCGTCCACATATTTATATAAGTATTTTCCGTCTGTTCGTTGGCTCTCTCCAGTATGCAGGATACGTTCTTTGCTATCCCGTCTTTTTTCTTTCATGGTGTCTGCTCCTTTCCTTGTTGGAAAGAGCCTTGATATGACTTGTGTTCATCATAACACATACAAGGCTCATTTGCATTAGATTGCGTCCAATTTGTCAATGACCTTTTCAAATTGTCGGCGTTTAATCTGTATGCGGTTGCCATTCATAATGAGCCAGCCAGCGTCCTTGTTTTCCTCTGCCAATCGTCTTAACTTGTTTTCTCCGATACGGAAATATTTTGACGCTTCTTCAATGGTAAGGGTGTACTTTTCCCATACAGGAATATCGTTGTTATTCATTAGATACCCCCTTTCCCATGTTTCGTGTCATACTGGATATAGGGGATAAGGTCGGTGCGGTTTATCCTCTGTAAGTGGGCGGTTAGTTTGCTGGAAAGGGAATTACTGTATCTTGCCTTATCAAGCATAGTTCCCACTTTTTCCAGTCCACCTAATGCGTCATGTTCTTCTAAGAAGTAAAAACTTTTGACAGCGGAAATCACGCCACCCTCTGTGAGCCATTGCTGTGTTTCTTCAAGAGAATTATGTAGTTTCGGTACTTGCACTTTCAAGACTTCCACAGCCCCTAAAAAGCGTTCCCAAAACCGACACGTTTTCCATCTGCTCTTATTACTTTCATTTCTGTTTGGCACGACAAAGCGTAGGTTGTTTGCCAATAGCCCGAAAGCCAGTTCCCCAAGTTCCAGCGGTCTGTCTTTGAATGTCATGGCAAAAGCATGAGCCTTATCATCACGCAGTTGCATTTCTGTCCGTTTCCAACTGCCAACTTCATCAAGTGTCTTATTATGTTTTGAACAGACTTCCTTATCTTTATCATAAAAGCGGTAGGACAATCCCGATTTACCAGCACCGATATAAACAGTCTTTGCGGTGTCGAAATCATCAAACTTGCTTTCGTCAAAGTGGTAGCCCTCACTATTAGAAATAAATTCCTCTTTTTCGCATTTCTTCTTTATCTGCTCTATGGTAAAGAATGGCTTTTCGTTCTTATCATCAATGGCAATATCAAGTCTTGTAAAATGGAAGTTATCCAGTCCGTATCTTCGCTCACAACGTCGGAACATATCTCCAAAGGTACAATTCCTACTATCGAGAATACGGAAAATATCATCACAACCTCTGCCGGTCATAACAAGATAACAGCCTAACCCTTGTGGGTTATCCTCTGTTTTTCTTGCGTCCCCCGATACATAAATATCTCCAATCTGCCAGCGTGCTTGATAGGTTTTGTATTTAACGCTTGCCGGATAGATATTGAAAATATCAGTCGGTAAACCTAAAATGTGCATGATGACATCTTCGGCGGTTGCAGTATCGAATACAATACTGATGTAATCAATCTTAACGGATAAATTTTTGTGTGTAGTTATAGTGCATTACTCCTTTCGTACTTCCCGTTTTTTTGCGGGGTAAAAATCGTGTTTTGTCCTTTATTTATCACAGTTTCTAGGTACTATGACATGTATGCGCAGGGCGGTGTTACATATACGCCCTCTGCGAACGCCTTTAGGCGTTCCTTTTCCAAAAGGAACTGTCTGTCCGAACACGTCTGGGGGACGTGCCCCGTCCAGCCAGCCCCTTTTGGAAACCACTATTTTCGGTCTGATAGTCCATGCTTATTCATGCTATCAAAGTGAAAATGTATCTTCTCTATGCTTACTCAAGCGTGTGATTGACCTTATCGTGCTTAATCACTCTATCTGATACGATAATAACGCCATTAGAATTACTTGTCAAGAAGTTTTTGTTGACTTTTAGATGTAGATTAAGTATGATATGCTTATAAATACCAAGAAAAGCAACGGAAGGAGCGGTTATACTAAGTTATGGAGCATTACGAAAAGAAAATCAGTTTCTTAGGAGAGAACATACAGACCATAAGAAAACACAGAGGAATGAAACAACAGGAACTTGCGGATAAAATCGGTATCAATATGCAGAGCCTTTCCAAGATTGAACGAGGTGTGAATTTTCCTACCTTCGATACATTAGAAAAGATAATGGACGTGCTGGGTGTAATGCCCAATGAATTATTATCGGGAGAATGGAAGTATGTTAATCAATCCGAAAAGGAAGTCTGCCAGTTTTTAAGAATTGAAGAACGATTAAATGCAGAACTAAAACATGGACATTATGACAACTTCTTTGACAGCGAGGAAGAATGGCTGGAATATGAGTTGGAAAAGTTACGGGAATATATTACCGACTACATCAACGGGAAAAGTATTGTAGCGTCCGACCTTTATCCAATCAAAGAATTTATCCAGCATTTGAAGTTTCAAAAACTGTTAGACCGCTATGATGATTTATACAGCATGGATATGTTCGGGGAAAGCATAGAGGGACATAAATATAGGACACCTTATCAAGTCGTAAAAATGATAAACCCCAATTCAAAAGAAGATATGGAATTATTACGGGAAGTATTGAAAAATAACCATTTTGATGATGAGGACGAATAACTTTTTCCCTCTTTGTAGAAGATACAGCAAACAAAAAGCCCAGTAAAGAGTGCAAAGCACCACCAATGGTGGCAAGGCTCTTGACAGGGCTTTTTCTTTTCTGTGGAGGGTAATCAAGAGGAAGAAAAGATAAAATTTGATTTGTGGTAAATCGGATAATATCAATGAAATTGTCACGGTACAAATTTGGGCTATATAAGGAATAGTAACTGGAAGATTGTAGGGTAATCAAAAAGGCGTGTATTTTAAATCAGAGATACACGTCTTTGAAATGAATGAAATTCAATGAATTTTATTCATTGACAATCGTTCATTCACGAGATATAATTTTAGTGAAAGGAGTTGATTACATGAATATTACGAAACAAAAATCACAAAAGACTTTTGATAAGCAAGCTGCCGATTATGATACAAATATTCAGGGGGAACATGCTCGAAAACTCTATAAGCCGATTATAGAAAATTTAAAAAATAAGAATATACATTCTATATTAGATTTAGGTTGTGGAACGGGTGCGTTACTTAAAGAAATAAAAGAATTAAATATAGCAGAACAACTATTTGGAATAGATATATCTCCCAATATGCTTGAAATTGCAAAAAATAAACTAGGAAATGATGCAACACTTATCTTAGGCGACTCTGAGAGATTACCTTTTGAAGATAGTTCTTTTGACGCCATTGTATGTAATGACTCATTTCATCATTATCCACAACCAGATATTGTAGAGAAAGAAGTGTCTAGGTGTTTAAAGCAAAATGGAGTTTTCATTATCGGTGATTGTTGGCAACCAATCGGAGCAAGACAGATAATGAATTACTATATGAAACACAGCAATAGTGGAGATGTAAAGATTTATTCAAAAAAGGAAATGTTGTTATTATTATCAAAAGACTTCCACGAAATTGAATGGAAATCTTTTGGCACAAGATCTTGTTTAATTATAGCATACAATAATTAAACCGCAAGAAAGGAAAGAAAACAATGCGTATTTCAAAAGAACCAGAGGAACGTAAACAAGAAATTTTAGAAACAGCCATTAAATTATTTAGTGTAAATGGGTTTGAAAAAACTTCAATATCAGACATAGCAAAAGAAATTGGAATAGCACAAGGATTATGTTATAGATATTTCCCATCAAAAGATGTACTTTTTCAGTCTGCTATCAATGAATATTCAAATATTTTAGTCGCCAATATGACAAAAAATATAAATATAAAAAAGGATAGTTTAAAAGATATTTTGCGGAAGATGATACTTTTTGCAGAACAAGAAGATGATACATATTATCCAGTTTTTCATAATAACCAAAATAAAAATTTCCATAATTTATTAACATTGAATGTATGTGAAAAACTTTTTCCTATTGTATCTGAAATTATTGAAAGAGCAAATTACACAAATGAAATACAAGTCAATGATGTTGAAATGTATGCCAGTTTTTGCATATATGGACAACTAGGAATTATTTTAAATACCGATATATCAATTAAAGAAAAGAGTTCACGGATAAAGGCATTTTTTAGGGACTTGTTTAGGCTTTAAATCTTCCCCTGCCAAAAGGCAGGGAATATTTAAATAAATTAAATGAATAATTTTCATTCAATAGGAGGAATTAAAATGAACAAAAATATTGATTTTGTAAACGGAAACACAAAAAAATGTTTACTTGAAATGACTGTTCCTATGATAATAGCTATGTTTTTAAATATGGCATATAATCTCGTAGACAGTCTTTGGATTGGAAATTTGTTAGGTGAGCAGGCATACGCAGCGTTAACAAACTCGACACCTATTATTTTAATCTTAACTTCAATTGGTATGGGAGCAACAAACGGGTTAGCCATTCTATTATCACAGGTAATTGGTGCGAAAAATGAGCAAAAGAAAAAGAATATTATAGTTACTTCTTTTTTTGTATCTATAATTCTTTCAGTGTTTATGACAATTGTGTTGGAGATTTTTTTAGAGCCTATTTTGATAGTTTTAAATACACCGACTGAAATTTTTGATATGGCAAAAAATTACTTATCTATATATGCTTTGGGATATGTAGCAGTTTATTTGTATTTATACTTTACAGCCATTTTAAGAAGTTTTGGCAATACTATGTTTCAAGCAGTTGCAATGCTTGTGTCTACTTTATTGAATGCTATTTTAGATCCTATTTTCATTAACATAATTGGATTTCACGGAGCGGCAATCGCAACCTTAATATCACAGATTATTTGTTTGGCGTTTATGTGCATTTATATTTATCGTAAAAAATTATTTAACCTTTCACTATCTGATTTTGATACAAAAGAGATTATGCCGTTTGTAAAAAATGCTGTGCCGTCTGTCATTCAACAAAGTATTCCTGCTATTAGTACAACATTTTTAACTGCTATTGTTAGTACTTATAGTATTTCTGCTATTGCTGGCTACGGAGTTGCTGGAAAATTAGAAATGATATTATTTTATCCTGCTATGGCTCTTAATATGGTGTTGACTTCAATCGTAGGGCAATGTATTGGAGCACAACGTATCGACAGAGCAAAGAATTATCTGAAATTGGCGTTAAAATATGGTATTGTTGTTTCAAGTGTATTATCAGCAGTTGTTATTTTCTTCTCTAAACAGTTGGCAAAATTGTTTGTTTCCAACGTAGCTGTAACAAATGTTGTCAGCCATTATTTTTTAATTGTTAGTATCGGTTATGTTCTTTACACTATTACTAGTTGCTACTTAGGTACTTTAAATGGTATAGGAAAACCAACAAAAAGTATGATACTAATGATATTCTACTATATTATTATTCGTATTCCTTTTGCCTATCTATTATCTTGGCTGGCAGAAAATTTAAATGGTGTTTGGATAGCGATTTTAATCAGTCACATAGTCGCCTGCATTATAACTATTTTAACAAGTAATCAAATTATTAAGCGGTTATATGGAAAACTTTATGATAGGACTAAAAAAGCAAGATATAAAAGCATTGAAAGTAACTGCTGTGGAAAGTTTTAGGAATAATCTTATACGATTATGCACTACCTAACAGCATTTTATCAACAACTAAATATTTTACAATATTAAAAGTTCGTACAGACGGTATATTTTGTACGGACTTTTTTCTTGTTCTTCTTTTTGTATTTTCCAAAGATATAGACGGTATCTCCGTTTATATATTTCAGCGTATGCGGAAAGGAGGTGAGATTATGAACCCATCTTCTTTCGAGCATATCGTTAGAATACAGTTTAATGCTTTGATGATGACTGTTATTAAATGCACAGTAAAAAACAGAAACAGACAGTTTGCAAGACGTTCTAAGCGTGAAGTTTTATTCTGTGAATTATCAGATACGAAAAATGTTGAATGTGTAACTAAGGATAACTATTCTTGTGATTACATTTCGTTTGAAGTCTTGAATTTTACAATTCAAATATCAAATGAGAAACTTGCTGTTGCTTTATATAAGTTATCGAATAAAGAGCGTGATGTAATTCTATTACGCTATTTTCAAAGTATGAGCGACCAAGAAATAGCCGAATTATATCATGTATCACGTTCTGCTATTTATCGCAGAAGAAGTAACGGATTGAAGAAACTAAAAACAGTATTGAAAGAAAGGAATTGAACCAATGAAAAAAGAATATGGCTACCCTACATTAAAAGTAATATGTCAAGCGTCTGCTGGAAATGAAACTGCCATAAGAGAGATTTTGAAGTTTTATGACGCTTATATATGTAAATTATGCTTGCGTCCGTTTTACCACTCTGAAAGTGGTAAAATCATTATGCAGGTTGATGAAGAATTAAAAGGTCAAATCCATACAGAAATGATGAAAGCAATCTTGAAATTTGAAATCAGAGTAAAATAATCATACTACATGAATGAAAAACGGGAGATACACAGATATTTGTGCTATCTCCCATGTTGTTTTTGTGTCATATCAAGGCTCATTCAATCGTGGTAAATTCGTGGTAAAATGAATAGTTTTCTATACTTCAAAATGTTTGAAAGTATAGTGTTTATGCGGATAATCAAAAATCAGATATAAAATTTTAATTAAACAATCTTATTTTATTACAGTATAGAATATCAATAGACTTCTATTATAAATGCGTATATTCTGTTTATGAACCAGCAGGATAGTACCCTTATGTGAGAAAGGAAATGGATATTCGGTCATGCGCAAAGATAAGAATGTGACTATATACTGAATTTAATATTTATCAAAAAGCATCATGTGCTGATTTAGGTGGATAATGCATAAATTGCTGTGCCGTTTGCAATTCGTGAATATAAAAGATCTTCGTTATCTAAAAAAGCAGCACTAGTCAAGGTTTCTATGGATGATATTGTTATGCAGTTTCTTGAAAAGGATAAGTCCATATTCTGGTACAGTCATACTATAAACCTGATTTATCCAGAATTAAAAAGGAGGGGGTGATGTATGCATTTAAAAATATCGACCGATTATGCAGTACGAATCGTTCTCTATCTTGCGAAAAAAAGGCAGCTTGTTCAGTCAAAGGAATTATCGGAACAGCTGCATATTCCACAGGGCTATGTTTTAAAAGTTGCCAGTATCTTGAAAGAAGCACAGATCCTGGAAGCAGTTACTGGTATCGATGGCGGTTTTCGACTCGTAAAGCATCCAAGAGACATCCCCATCTATGATGTGATTCGAGCAATGGAGACGACCATGCAGATCAACCGGTGCCTTGAAAAAGACCGCTACTGCAGTCGAGATGCCGGTTCCTTTTGCCAGGTCCGTCATTTTTATGAAAAGATACAGTCGTATCTGGATCACATGCTGCTATCAACAAGCATACAGGAGCTTCTAGAAATGGAATGAAGGGAAATATGAGGGTACCAAACTGGTTCTAATTATTTTAGAAAGAAACGAAAAGAAAGGAGAAATCGTTTATGGAGAAAAATAAGCCGAGTTTTCTTTCCTGTGCAAAAAGACAGCAAAGATGGGCGATACGAAAATTGAGTATTGGCGTGTGCTCTGTATTACTGGGCGTCATGTTGATGGTGCCGTCTTTGGGTACCGTCTATGCACAGGAAAATAGAGGACTGGATACTACAACACATTATACGGCAACCGGAATTGATAACAATGCCAACCTACGTTATAGCTCTACTGTTTTCAATAAAGTTGAGGATGACGACAGTTTATCTATGACATTTACATATTGGTTTAGTGGAAGCGCAGGATGGGGGACAGACCCTGCGAACAAATATGCTGGGAAATATCTTTTGAGTTTTACCAACAATACCTTTTATAAACAGATCGATAAAGTTATTTTAGCTGATATTAGTCTGGAAAAGCATAACGATGGCGCAATGTGGTCTCTGCCAGTTACAAAGCTGCCTAACTATGCTTTGATAGGTTTATCACGTAACCAGCCTGTTAAAATCACGCTGAAAAATGGACAGACATTGGAAAGTCTTAATTTACAAGATACTCCAATTGGATTTAATTCCGTTTTGACGACCAATAAAGGAGCTATAGCCTCGAACAGTATTTCTAATGGTTATATCTTGCTGAATAATAAGAAGAATGAGAATGAAAAGGAATCAGGGTTTACAAAAGGTAAAGCGAATCAAAGAATTAAATTTAATATTGATGATATGACCATTCGTTCTATACACACCTTCAAACCTGATGAGAATTTCCTACAGACAGATTATAGCTGGGTTGTGTATGTGAAAGAACAGATAGCACCAGAGTTGCTTCCATATATTGATACAGATAATATTAAAATATATTGCTCTGATCTGGATGGCGTAAAGATTAACAAAAATCATGAAGAATTCACGGTTCCAATTAACGACCAAGGCTTAGTGGACACAAGCCAGGTTCCAGAACTAAGCATCATCGGCAATGATACAAAGGCGCAGTTAGATGCAGCAAGAAAGAATATCGACCGAATCTTTTTTGGAACGCTTGGACAAAGCCGTAGCTATACGATTTCCTATAAACTAAAAGATAGCGTAACTCTTTCCGATTTTGCAAGAGCAGCTAATGAATATATTAAGAAAAATCAACAATCCTTCTTATTTGATAGCTGGATGGAAGCAGACTATCTGAACACTAAACAAGGTGTATCAACAAATGATAATGGAGATGCTCCAAAGCAGTTGAATAATTCGTATGCAAATGCTTATCTGGATGCGAATGATACGGACAAAGATGGTCTATTTGATTTTGTTGAATGGAAGATTGGTACCGATACTACTAAGGTAGATACAGATGGTGATGGTGTACCTGATGGACAGGAATTTATGATAGATCTGACAGAACCAAACAACGCTGCCGATTATCTAGTATCAAAACCAACTACTACAACGACAACATTCGATTCCACTAAAAAGACAACGATCGAAGGAACTGTTCCAAAGACATTGATTGCTGATCCAGCAGACCCGGCAAGACTGATCCAAATCACAAATGAAAATGCTGGAAATGTAATCGTCAAGCTTCAAGGCTATGATAAAAATACGAAAACATACACCACTGATGAATATGGTACAGTCAAGATTCCATATAAGGATCTGGTAGCCGGAAATTTCTCTTTGGATGTTAACGCAAACGTAGTGCCAGATGGTACAGAGGTTGTTCTGGTTGCATATAGTCCAAATGCAGACAATCCCATTATGGGAGACCCATTTACATTCACTACACCAGATGCGGACAAATACAATGTAAAGGGTGGTACGCTGAACCAGGACTACGGAAAGAAAGCGGAAGAGGCTGCAATTTTGGACAAAGTCACAGTAACAGAAACCAAGGATGGGCAAGAGGCTCCGGCACCAGCAGAGAAAGTGAAATCCAAAGCGATCAAAGGTGAGATTCCTACTCCTACTGCAGATGGTGCAGACCAGACCGTGACCGTGGAAGTAACCTACGCAGACGGAACCAAGGAAGATGCTACCGTAACGATCGCTTACGGGGAAGCAAAGGATGCCTATGTTCCGGAAGGACAGAAGGTGGATGTCAATAAAGGCGAAGACCCAAGCGCAGAAGCCGGAATCAAGAACAAAGACGATCTTCCGGAAGGAACAACGTATGATTGGAAGACACCAGTGGACACGGATACACCGGGAGAAACCACAGGAACGATTGTAGTAACCTATCCAGATGGAAGCAAAGAAGAAGTGGAAGTTACAGTCAATGTCGTTGATCCGGCAACAGATGCGGACAAATACAATGCAAAGGGTGGCACGCTGAACCAGGACTACGGAAAGAAAGCGGAAGAGGCTGCCATTCTGGACAAAGTCACAGTAACAGAAACCAAGGATGGGCAAGAGGCTCCGGCACCAGCAGAGAAAGTGAAATCCAAAGCGATCAAAGGTGAGATTCCTACTCCTACTGCAGATGGTGCAGACCAGACCGTGACCGTGGAAGTAACCTACGCAGACGGAACCAAGGAAGATGCTACCGTAACGATCGCTTACGGGGAAGCAAAGGATGCCTATGTTCCGGAAGGACAGAAGGTGGATGTCAATAAAGGCGAAGACCCAAGCGCAGAAGCCGGAATCAAGAACAAAGACGATCTTCCGGAAGGAACAATGTATGATTGGAAGACACCAGTGGACACGGATACACCAGGAGAAACCATAGGAACGATTGTAGTAACCTATCCAGATGGAAGCAAGGAAGAAGTGGAAGTTACAGTCAATGTCGTTGACACGACACCACAGGCTACTGACACAGAACTGTATACGGCGCAGGGGGGAGTTGTAAACAAACCATATGGGCAGACAGCTACGAATGATGAAGTCATAGGTGTCGTAACGACAGATGCACCAGCCGAGAAGATACAGTCAATCGTGGCAGTAGATGCGATTCCAACGACAGGACAGAATCAGCCAGTGAATGTGAAAGTGACTTATGTAGATGGAACCAATGATACAGTCATTGTAACGGTCAACTATGGCTTGGCAACAGATGCATATGATCCGGCAGGGCAGGCAATCACAGTCGACAAAGGAAGTCAGCCAAATGCAGCAGATGGTATTGCCAACAAAGCAGACTTGCCAGCAAATACAACCTATGGATGGGCTGCACCAGTGGATACCAGCACACCAGGAACAACCTCGGGAACAATCGTAGTAACGTATCCAGACGGTTCTACGGATCAGGTAACAGTGGACGTTATTGTAAATGAGAATGCGACCAATACAGAACTGTATACAGCACAGGGGGGAGTTGTAAACAAACCATATGGACAGACAGCTACGAATGATGAAGTCATAGGTGTCGTAACGACAGATGCACCAGCCGAGAAGATACAGTCGATCGTGGCAGTAGATGCGATTCCAACGACAGGACAGAATCAGCCAGTGAATGTGAAAGTGACCTATGCAGATGGATCAAACGATACAGTCATTGTAACGGTCAACTATGGCTTGGCAACAGATGCATATGATCCGGCAGGACAGGCAATCACAGTCGACAAAGGAAGTCAGCCAAATGCAGCAGATGGTATTGCCAACAAAGCAGACTTGCCAGCAAATACAACCTATGGATGGACTGCACCAGTAGATACCAGTACACCGGGTACGACATCGGGAACTGTAGTTGTAACATATCCAGACGGTTCTACGGATCAGGTCACGGTGGATGTTATTGTAAATGACAACCGGACAGATGCAGAAAAATATACTCCAGAGGGACAGGAAGTCAATGTCAATAAGGGAGAAACTCCAAATCCAGAGGATGGAATCAGAAATAAAGATGACCTTCCAGAGGATACGAAGTACGAATGGAAGACACCGGTAAACACCGATAAGCCAGGGGAAACACCGGGCATCATTGTAGTAACTTATCCGGATGGAACAACAGAAGAAGTGGAAGTAAAGGTCAATGTGACAGATCCGCGTACAGATGCGGATAAATACGATCCGGAGACGAAACCGGAAATCATAAAGCCGGGAGAAAACCCTGATTTAACAGATAATGTAACAAATCTTGATGACCTTCCAGAAGGAACCCAAATTAAAGATATCACTCCAGAGGGAACTATTGATCCAAATAAACCTGGAGAATATGAGGGAACATTAGAAATCCAATATCCTGATGGAAGCAAGGAAACGGTAACCGTGAAAGTCACAGTGGAAAAACCTGCAAGTACAGTAACTCCGGTTAACAATCAGCAGAATACGCAGACGAACAAGGTGACGAAGGTCACAACTTCTGGACCAAAGACTGGCGACTTTACAAATCTAGGTGTGCATACAGCAGCAGCGATAGGCTCTATTGCGACCCTTGCCGGACTATTCTTTGCGAGAAAACGCAGAAAAGTTGACGAGGAACAGTAAAAGAAACAACGATTGTATAGCATAACGACTTGATTCAGCACAGTACTCTTCTTAGAGGGTGCTGTGCTGATTTCATTCAAAACTTCATAGCCAAAGAAGATAACGATAGGAAAAACACTTTATAATGTCAAGAGGAGTATTTATGAATAAAAATGAAATTATTAGAGAAATCGCATATAAACAGGGGATTTCTTCAGAAGTTACAAAGGGGATCATAGATCAGTTTATCGAACTCATTGGAGATAAGATGGCACAAAGAGAAAAAATACAGATTGCTGGATTTTGAACTTTTGAGGCGCGATTTGTCAGTGAGAGAAGCAGTCGAAATCCTCAAACAGGAGAAAAAACTATCATACCGGGGCACTTTTCACCTAAATTTAAGCCAGGGAAGGCATTAAAAGAAAAAATAGAACAACAGTAATCCCATAGCGTGTTATTTATGCCGAGATATTTTGTAGGGAAGGTGGAAAATGATTTGAAATAGACAAAAGGATTTTTTACCGAGTTTCGGGAATTCATTTCTCGTGGAAGTATGATTGATTTAGCAGTCGATGTTATCATTGGAGGGGCTTTTACTGCAATCGTGACCTCTCTTGTGAATGACATCGTCATGCCTGCTATCGGCATCCTGTTTGGAGGAATCGATTTTACAAGTTTGCGCTATGTTATCACTCCGGCATCAGGAGATATGGCGGAAGCAGCCATTTATTACGGAAGATTCATCCAGAATATCATCAATTTTCTGCTGATTGCACTGGTGATTTTTACGATCATCCGGATCATCAACAAATTCTGCCGAAAGAAAGAAGAGAGCATTCCAGAACCGGCAGCTGTTGAGCCGTCTGAGGAAGCAGTTCTTTTAAGAGAAATACGCGACCTGATATCGAGAAATGAGAAATGGCATTCTATAAAATAATATTTCGACTTAAAAAACGATACTTGATCTTTTGTCACAAAAATGGTACCAGTCATTTAAGAAATCGAGGATTATTTACAAAGCAACAAGGGAGGTATACAGTTCGTCTGTTAGCTCTCATGTTGTTTTCCATATTATATCAGGTCTCATGCAATGCTTTCACTTCGTATCAAAATAAACAATTCCCTATACAGTTATTTTGATACTGGAAGAAGGTATCGTGTTTCCCTTTCATAATAGATACATGATCTTTGCATGAGGGAATTTCAAAAAGGTACTCGTATCAGCTGATGAAACCTCTCAGTAAAACAGTCAAAGATAGTATCATGCGCCTGTAACAGCTCTATTTTTTAACAGCATGTTTGAAAGAATTTTTGAAATGATTGTGAGAATGAACATCGTAGAAGCAATGAAAAGATTGCAGTAGGAGGGAAGAAAAAACGATGGCAGGTAGGAAAATGGAACTTTTGTCCATGACATGCTTAGGGGATAATGTCATGGAAAAACTGAAACAGTATGCACAGGAAGATGTAGTTTTTATCAAGGAGAATAAGAGTGCAGATGCTGTTCTGGTATATCAGTTCTGCAGAGAATTCATGGACTGGTATTATCAGTGCCTAAAAGAGCGTCAAAAAATAGGAATCCAGAATGCACTAAAGAGGAAACGGGAAGGAAATGGTGTATACGGTAGACCACGTGTACAAATTCCGGAAGATTTTGAAGTAAATATCAGGGCATGTCTGGATAGCAAGCGCCCTCTGGGAGAATATTGTATGAATATTGGAATGGCACTCTCGACATTTTATAAATATTCATATCCGATCCGAAAACAGTGGAAAGATGAGCAGAGACAACAGCAGGATATATATACTGACGAGATAGAAAATAAACAGGCTGGATGAATTGACAGCTGAGATAAAGATTATCATTTTATGAACATTGAAGTGAAGAAGGAAAGATGGGAAACGAATAGGAGGAGCAGTAGATTCTTTTATCGTTTGCCTTTCAATCATTGAATATAAGATGGCTTTAAGCCCGTACAGACACCAGGTTTTGTGCGGGTTTTTTGCATCCAGAAAAAAATTTAAACTTTTCTTATAAAATTGAAATGTGTTGGAAACCATTTTAAGGGCTTTCCTGCCTTGATCGCCTGTCAGCAAAGGCGGGCAGGACTGTCAACGGCAGCACATTTATGCACTGCTCATCTTGTGCTGATTGACTCGACTGACTTTGCTATTACGCATTATATTTGTAACCATATCCAACGATTGTCTTTATATAATCATGATTCGCTGAAAATGCTTTAATCCGTTTTCTTGTTTAAAAAACTGTATTTTTTACTGCATGATAAATACCATTTGCCGAATCATGCCAGACTACTTCATAGATTTGTTTTATCATAAATGCAACATCTAGATTTGAATATGATAAATACAGGACATCAAATTCTTTAGCGGACAAGATTATTTTATGGTTGCATAGCTTTACTTGGTGTTTCCTAATATCTATAAAAAATCGGAAGCAAGCTGTTTTATTCCCCAGTATTTCTGTACGATCAAACAATCTTTTCTGATCTGCTCTATAAGAAAGGATAATTCGTCGGATTTTTGTGGAATCCGGATTTTGGAAAACAACTGTACTTTCATTTTGAGTCCGTATATTTCTTATAATAAATTCAAAATGTGTTTCAAAAGATATTTCTTGACTATCGTCAACTGTTGATCGCGCTCCTATATGCGTGATTCCATAGAGCGTTTTCTCTTTGAGAAAAACCTTTGATATATACACAGCCGGCTCCGGCAAATCCGTGTCCATTTCAACTTTCAGATTTGCCGTTGGCAAACCTATCAGTTTTCCAATTCTCCGCCCATGGACTACAATTCCACTCGTTTCGTAAAACGGAAATACCATTTTTAATTGGCAATAAAATGAGAATATTTCGGAAACAATTCGGAAATCTAACATAAAAACTGCTGGAATTGTTCGCTAGTTTCCTTTTCCAGCAGCATGACCTTTTCTATCTGCTCTGTAATCAACGCTGTCACATCATCAACGGTATGTAATTCCTGTTTCTGCTTCTGTACGGCGTTCTGGGTATTTTAAAACATGGTGTCAATGACAGTTTCCCCCGGCTGTTCGCCGCTGTCTATCTCTTTCTTAATGTCCCGTAGGATAGACATAAACACATTCTTGATTTCTCTCAAACTTCGCTTCATGCCCACCTCCGACTGTATGCCGAAATCAGATGGAATTGTTAAATTTTTTGATATAGTTGCGACACAACTATGGTGGCAATGTTGCCAGTATGAACTGTGCATGTATGTCCCTTCGAAAATGTTATATGACGGTATCCGAATGCCTTCGTCTTAGCATATATAGCAGTAAAATATGCTCCTCTGACACATCCGATGAGCTTGACCTAGATTTCAGGACAGATGACTCTGTAAAGATGAGTGCCTCTTTGGCATAGTCCTGAAACGGTGAAGCGGCTTTGCTGCGTGATCCAGCATCGTTGCTTATAGCTATATTTCTTATTGATGAAACCACTGTATCGCTGCAAGGATTAATCTGCCCTTATCCCCAACCGGCAGATCGTTTTCCTATTTTCATGAGACAACCGGTACCATCTGCAAAATTGCTTAGTAAGACCCCCTGATGCATCTTATAGTGTTAGGATGTCATGATATTTGTTCTAGGTTGATGATATAATCGTGCTGAGGCATTGGACGGATCCAGATATCTTCCTTCTTATTATCCCATGGGTACCAGTACATTTCATAGCTGCTCAAGGCAGAGCGTGTTGCACAGGGAGACAGACCCAGTAAAGTCCGAGATGCGAACGCTTTTCCAGCATCCGAAAGGCCTCTTCTATAATCAGTCGTTGCATTGTGCTGTGCTTCAAAGTCCTGATGAAAACTCCTATTATTTAATACTGGTCTCTAAAATCCAACAGGATATCAATAAAAGACCACTATCTTTTCTCCGGAAAAGGAGATATAGATATTTTCAAATTCCTGAAAGATAAAATGAAGACGTTCTAGCAACGCTTCATACAGACTGTTGACAAAGTGACTGTCGACAGTCTTTTTAAAATCTGATAGAATATCTGTGGCAGAAACGTACTTCATAAACCCAAAAATAGTCGACGTTTCTGCCATTTATTATGCCAAAAATGATATA
>NZ_JANGCA010000057.1:0-24701 GCF_024463855.1 Clostridium sp. DFI.1.208
GGGTTCTTACTTACTTAAGGGTGTGTGCAAATAGTGAACTTCTATTGATAAATACAATAGTGTTTAAGTCTCGCTGTTTTCATCTCTCCAGAATGGAGTAAGAACTTTTTTTTGTATAATGTCTTTTTTCTATTTATCTTAATAGCATTGGCCTAAAACTCTTCCTCATCAAATGCTTCATCCAAATCACTGCTGTATTCTTCCATATAGCCGGCCTGTTCATCGGCATCCGCACTGACTCTGCACAAGGCATACAGAAGAACGAACAGAAAGAAGACAGCTGC
The DNA here is from genome assembly GCF_024463855.1 of Clostridium sp. DFI.1.208. Lineage (NCBI taxonomy): Bacteria > Bacillati > Bacillota > Clostridia > Eubacteriales > Clostridiaceae > Clostridium > Clostridium sp. DFI.1.208. The sequence goes on from NZ_JANGCA010000057.1 coordinate 285, forward strand.
AATGCCTACGATCCATAGTACGCTTGTCATCATATCCCTCTTTTCTGTTTCTATTGTATGTGTCTATGCAGAAGTCATGCGTTTTCTTACACGCCAAGTTCTGGCAATCAGGCAAGTGTGTCACTAAACGCCTTCATAAAGATATCCAGATAGTTCAGCTGCTCGACATCCTGATCGACCCCGATTGGTGCCTCCATCGTATAGCCGTCACTCATCGTGATTTTTACCGTACCAACGGCTTCCTTGGCCTTGTATGGCGGTGTATCCTTTGTAATCGTGATCTCCTTCTTTGTTTCCTTTGGCTCGCTTCCCTTTTCAAATACATAGACAAGATCCTTCAGGGTAACCAGATTGACACTGGAGGGCTTTCCGTTTTCCATTGTATACGCCTGTAGCCTTGTCCCCTTCGGATATAGGAGTCCCTGTGCATACTGGGAAAAGCCATAGTCCAGCATTTGCTTGATTTCCGCATTACGCTGCTTGCTGCTGGGCTCCCCCATCGCTACAGCAACCAGACGCAGATCCTTTTTCTTTGCCGTTACGGTAATACAGGACATAGCCTCTGTGGTAAAGCCTGTTTTCAGACCGTCCACACCCTCATACTGCTTCAGCAGCTTGTTGGTATTGACGAGCCAGAATTTCTTGTCTGTATTCTCGCGGATATAGGCATCATAGGTGGATGTGATACGCAGCAGCTCATCCCCACCCTCGGCAATTAACGCACGGGCAATGATGGACATATCCTTTGCGCAGGTGTAATGCTCAGGATCATGCAGTCCTGTCGCATTCATGAAATGGGAATTGCTCAGCTTCAACTCCTTCGCCTTGTCATTCATCATCGCCACAAAGTGATCATTGCTGCCGCCGACCTTTTCTGCCATGGCTACCATTGCATCGTTCGCACTGGCAATACAGATGGATTTCACCATATCGCGCACGCTCATGGATTCCCCGGGCTCCAAAAACACCTGACTGCCGCCCATGCTTGCCGCATATTCACTTGCCGATACCGATTCATCCCAGCTGATTTTCTTATCATGGAGTGCTTCAAAGATAAGCAGAAGCCCCATCATCTTCGTCATGCTGGCAGGATACAGCTTATCCGTCTCATGCTTGGCGTAAATCACCTTGCCGGTTGTGTTTTCCACCAGATATGCCGCCTTGGCACTTGGTGCAAGATCCTGCGAGCTTTGTGCAGGCTCCTGTTTTGCTTTGTCATCCTGTGCATGAATCTGCTGGGGAAGCAGTCCCATGCCAAGACATATACTCAGACACAGTACAATAAGTTTTTTCATTTGCATCTACCTCACTAAAGTATATGGAGATAATGATGGCTTATGTCAAAAGAACAGGAAAAAAGGAAGGATTCCCTTCTTTCTATGGAAACCTCCCACTTGCCTATTTCAATAATATACGAAATATCTTTAACGAATAAAGAAGCATTCACCCTCTCAGGATATTCCGGATGCACAACGCATCTTCTTCTCTGTTGCGAAGGATATACAGAAGCTGGCTCATTAACGCCCGGTCTGCTTCTTACTTTTCTTATGCATACCCGGTATGCCGGCACGCGTCATTTCCCTGATATTGAGCACCTCTTCCAGCTTGTCCTTGCTCATCAGACCATTTTCCAGAATCAGCTCCTTAAGCTTACGATTTTCCTTCAGAGCCAGCTTTGCCATTTTGCTCGCCTGTGCATAGCCGATATGAGGAGCGAGTGCAGTTGCTGTCCCCAGAGAATTCTCCATCACCTCTTTACAGTGCTCCGTATTAGCCTGAATCCCCATAATGGCATGTACACGCAGGGTATGACAGGCATTGCGCAGAAGATCGATGGATTGAAACAGATTGAAAAACAGAACCGGTTCAAAAACATTCAGCTCCATCTGTCCGGCCTCCGCTGCCTTCGTGATTGTGACATCATTACCGAATACCTGAAAGCAGACCTGATTGCATACTTCCGGAATGACAGGATTCACCTTACCCGGCATAATACTGCTTCCCGGCTGTCTCGCCGGCAGAACGATTTCCGCCAGTCCGGTTTTGGGACCGCTGGCCATCAGACGAAGATCGTTGCACATCTTTGATAAAGAAACACAGAGTGTTTTTAAAGATGCATGTGCAAAGACAAAGGGATCTACATTTCTGGTACCATCGATAAGATCACGTGCACTCGTCAGCTCAATCTGCGTTATATCACACAGGTTCTTTACACAGATACGCTTGTAGCGCTCATCCGTATTGATTCCCGTACCAACAGCAGTAGCTCCCATATTTACGGACTTCAGAGTGGAAAAGGCCACTTTGATTCTACGAATATCCCGCACGATCGCAGTTGCGAAGGCATGGAATTCCTGCCCCATGCGAATCGGCACAGCATCCTGCAAATGTGTGCGGCCCAGCTTGATGACATCGTTAAACTCTATGCTTTTATCCAACAATGCCTCCTGCAGCAGCATCAGCTCCTCCAGAAGATCTTCAACCAGAAACAAAGCTGTCAGCTTTCCGGCTGTCGGAAATACATCATTGGTGGACTGTCCGAAATTCACATGGTCGTTGGGGTGTATGTAATCGTAGGTCCCAAGTGGTTTTTCTGCCAGCTGAGCAGCACGGTTTGCCACAACCTCATTGGCGTTCATGTTGGTGCTTGTCCCTGCACCTCCCTGTATGACATCCGTGATAAACCACATATCCAGCTTCCCCTGAATGATTTCATCACAGGCCGCAATGATATAGCCTGTCCGTTCATCATCCAGATGACCACATTCATGATTGGCCATGGCACAGGCCTTCTTGATCATGCCAAGAGAGCGGATCATGACCGGATGTGTTCGCAGGTGCGTGATGGGGAAATTTTGTGTTGCACGCACCGTTTGAACACCGTATAATGCGTCATAGGGTACCTGCACCTCCCCCAAAGAATCTTTTTCAATTCGGAATTGCTGTGTTGTCATAATATTCTCCATCTCCATTGTTTTCCTTATCTCCATTATACTACGAAAGCGCTTTATTTTCCCGTAATAACCTTATAAAAATTTCTAATATTGTGTATAAGCAGCTTTAAGCCTTAGCTAAAAGCTGATACATTGCCTTTGTACATTAAACGCCATGTACAGCTGCATGTAAAAAAAAGTGCAGAATACCATCCCCTGCTCGAATCCTGTAGAATTCCACCTTTATCCTTCTAAAAAACTATGTTTATGTAAAAAAACAAAAACAAGGCAACAGGAAGAGAAACGATACGCAAACTTGGCGGATTCAAAATATACTAAAAAAAGATGGAATGATATACGACTTCATTCCATCATTTTTTGTATGATATAGTCCTGAAACGGTTTCAGCTCTATGCAGGATGTCTGCAGAATATGCACGCTGCACTTATGCTTCTGAAGGCTTTGAACCAAAGCGGAGCCCCCATCACTATCCTTACGGTAATGTCTCCCCCGCAGCATATACATGGGAAGAATCGCCACGCTTTCCTCACGCCAAGGCAATGTACAATTCATAGTCTGCTTTTCATGAATTGCATAGAAATGGACATCCTCTTTCATAATACGCTTCAGCAGTTCACAGAATGCTCCATTCACACAGGAATGATAAATGACAAGCAAATTGATACAGCCGCTCTCCCTTCGTATCCGCCACAGACATTGGCGAACCTCTTCCTGCCTCTGAAACATAAGCGGCTTTACCCGGACAGTCTCATCCCTAAGAGAAAGAAGACGGCTGTAATAGCGCCCGTTTTGAAACAGCATCGGCACCAGTGTGACCGGTATCCGCAAGGGCTTTACAATCTGCAGCCATTGCTCGACTGATTGCTGCGCACACCTATCGCAGACAGCGTCCGATAGAAATGCCGCCACAGCTACAATGCTTGGATTGCTTTGCTCGAAAGCGGTGCAAAAGACAGTCAGCTCCTTTGTTACATCCTCCTTTACGCCATGAAAGCACAGCAGCTGCAGGCTTTTCCCCTGCAAGGCCTGTACCACACAATTCAGCTCATGTTGGGACAGTTTTCCAAGACGGGAAAGCAGATGGGAGCGTTCCTCCTTCTGTATATGCTGCAAAACGTATGATCGCAGGTTTCGCAGCATTGCGATACGGGAAGCATAGGTATCCTTTACGCAGGTATTCATTTCCTTCAGAATTTGTTGAGCAAGCAGCGGACTTGCCCCTTTTGTTCCTGCCGCAAGCACATACTCCTGCCCCTCCACCGCGGCAAGCGCATGCATGCTGGCGCCGCAATCCTGCTGAACACTCATCGCGAAGATTCCTGCCTGTTTTGCATCCTCGCATATTTGCCGATTGCTGTTTGAATCATCACAGCAGGCAATGACCAGCATATGCCCCTGCAGCTGCTGTGGTTGATAGGAAGCCGTTATACAGGGGAACGCAGCATCCTGAAAGCAGGCATCGAACTGCTTTGCGATAACGACGAGCTCGGCTCCCTCCTGCTTTAGCTGGCAGCATTTTCGATAGGCGATGCGACCACCCCCGACAACCAGCACGCGCACTCCCGCTAGCTGCAGCTGCACACACAGACTCATAAGAGCTGTTCCAACGCCCTTTGCATCATGAGCAGGGTCTCATCAAGCTCCTCATACGTATGGGCAGCCGACAGAAACATCGCTTCATATGGCGATGGTGCAATCAAAATGCCATGATCATAAAGATAGCGGAAATAGCGTTCAAACAAGTTCACATCGCAGGTTTGAACATCCGCAAAGCTGCGTATCTCTCGCTCTGTAAAAAACAGCGTCAACAGACTTCCTACCTGATGAATCTGATATGGCAATCGCAGCTGGTTCAGTATCGCCTGCAAGCCTGCTTTCAGATAAGCCCCCTTTTCCTCCAGCTCTGTATAAATCTTTGGATGCTCCTTCAGATAGCGCAACAGACGGCAGCCCAGATGCATCGCCAGCGGATTTCCGGATAGTGTACCGGCCTGATATACGGGACCACTGGGGCTTACCGATTTCATGATATCTGCTCTTCCGCCATACGCACCTACCGGAAGCCCGGCTCCGATGATTTTTCCAAAGCAAGCCATATCCGGTACAATTCCATAGAACTCTGCAGCGCCTCCATACCGTATCCGAAAGCCGCTGATCACCTCGTCAAAAATCAATACGATACCATGCCCATCACAAAGGGTGCGCAAGCCCTGAAGAAATGCCGGCTCTGCTTTTACGACGCCCATATTTCCTGCAATCGGCTCCAGTATAATAGCCGCAATCTCTCCTTCGTTTGCTTCGATTACACGCTTTACACCTGCCAGATCATTATAGCTGCATACAAGTGTATGCTTTACAACATCCGCTGGAACACCGGGACTGGTAGGTGTTCCAAATGTCAATGCCCCGGAACCGCTTTTTACCAGCAAGCCGTCGCTGTGTCCATGATAACAGCCTTCAAATTTGATAATTTTATCTCGTCCTGTAAATCCGCGGGCAGCCCGTATGGCAGACATTGTTGCTTCCGTACCGGAATTCACCATACGTACCATGGCAAGACCGGGATAGGCATCGATCATCAGCTCGGCAAGCTCTACCTCCTGCGGTGTACATAGGCCGAAGCTAATGCCCTTTTGAATGACCTCCTCCAAATGCTCACAAAGCAGCGGATGCGCGTGTCCAAGAATCATCGGCCCCCAGGAGCCGATATAATCCAGATATGTATTGTCATCCACATCCACAACATGCGACCCATATGCGTGTTTGGCAAACAGACAGTCTGCATGGGCACTGGAAAAAGAGCGAACCGGTGAATTTACGCCTCCGGGCATCACCTCACAGGCCTCACGAAACAGTGCAAGACTTGCTGTATGCTTCATATCACTGTACCCCCTCATCTATTTTACGGGCAAGATACAAAGCAAAATAGGTAATGATTAAATCAGCACCGGCACGCTTCATTGCCAAAATACTTTCAAAGATTGCTTCCTCCCGTACCAGTCCTCGATCCACCGCCATTTTCAGCATGGCATATTCTCCGCTGACATTATAAACTGCCAGTGGCAGGGAGAACTGTTCCTTCGCTTCTTTGACGATATCCAGATAGGCGAGCGCCGGCTTCACCATCAGAACATCCGCTCCCTCATCCACATCAGCCTGCAGCTCGCGCAATGCCTCTTCCCTGTTTGCGTAATCCATTTGATAGCCTTTTCGGTCTCCAAAGCTCGGTGCGGAATTGGCAGCGGCACGAAATGGCCCGTAAAAGCTGGAGGCATACTTTGCACTGTAGCCCATAATGGCAACAGCTTGAAAGCCTGCACTGTCCAGAGTCTGCCGAATGGACGCAATATGTCCATCCATCATATCGCTTGGCGCAACCATATCGATGCCGGCCTGTGCATAGCTAAGCGCAATGCGATTCAGATAGGACAGCGTTTCATCATTCATCACGTCCCCCTCAGCATTGAGAATGCCGCAGTGTCCGTGGTCGGTATATTCACACATGCACACATCCCCAATCACATAGATTTCCGGTGCATACGACTTGATAAAGCGAATCGCCCTCTGTACGATACCATCCTGCGCATATGCCTGAGAACCGCAGGCATCCTTATGATGCGGGATGCCGAACAGAATACAGGACAGCACCTGTGCCTGCCTCATTTCCTCCAATACCTCACTCAGGCGGTCAATGGAGTAATGATAAACTCCGGGCAGTGTTTCAATTTCGCGGCATATATTTTCGCCCTCTACGACAAACAGCGGATATATCAAATCTCTTTTTGTCAGTACCGTTTCCTTCATCATGGAACGAATGACTGGATTTTTCCGCAGTCTTCTTCCTCTATACATGTGCTTCCTCCTCTATGATACAGGCGCCGAACAGCCCTTTATCCGCCTTCGGCAGCTCAATAATCTGTTTACAGCCATAGCTGCGTAATGCTTTTGTGGTATGCGACCCCATGGAGTAGACCTTCAGCCTTGTAACATCCTGCTGCATCATGAGCCTTTTCAGACAGGCATGTACATGATAACTGCACGTAAACAGCACACCGTCATAGACATGCTGTGGCAATGCAAAGGGCTGTGCTTCCACCGTATAGGCCTTACAAAGCGATACATGTGCATACGCCTGCAGCTGCTCAAGCAGCACGTGATTATCATTGTCCGCCTTTACAAGGACAATGCGGTCGCTTTTTTGAATATGCTTTTTCAGCTCCAATGCCAGATGCTCACTGTCCTCCTGCTCTGGCTGAATGTCCGCCTGTATGCCATATCGTGCCAGCACCTGTCGGCTTTTCTCTCCTACAACGGCGATTTTAACAGCAAAGAGCTGACGGAAATCCAGCTTCTGCTGCAGCAGCTGTGTAAAGAAAATCTCAATGGCATTACGGCTTGAAAATACAAGAACATCTGTTTTCTTTATATCGATTGTATCCAGCAGAGCTGGGTTTGCGCAAATCCGGCCTGTTGTTACGCAATCAACGGAAGCACCGAAATCCTGCAGCTGAAGCTGCAGCTCCCGCAACGCATCGGCAAATTGTGGAAGCAGATAGCGTTTTTGAAATAAGGGACGCCGCTTCATGAAATTCAATTCCTCCTGTAGCCGGACCACCTCCCCCACAACGATGAGTGCGGGAGAAACGATGGCGGACAGATCTCTGCTTTCGATATCCTGCAGGGTGGCGGTAACCATTGTCTGTGTCGCACGGCTGGCATTGCTGACAAGTGCAATCGGTGTTTTGGGATCACGCCCTGCCTGAAGCAGTCCCGCAACGATGGCAGACAGCTGTCGCAGCCCCATATAGAAAATAAGTGTATCACGGGTATGGGCCATCCAGGCATAATCAAGATTGCAAACAGTGTCTGCTTTGCCATGTGCACTCATGATCCGGACACCACTGGCATAATCACGATGCGTAATCGGAATGCCGGCGAATGCCAGACCGCCGATGCCGCTGGATATACCGGGGATGATTTCAAATGGTATACCGGCCTGCGCCAATGCTTGTGCTTCTTCCCCAACACGGCCGAATACGCAGGGATCCCCGCCCTTGAGCCGTACAACGATATCATATTGTGCAGCTTTTTCAATCATCAGCTGCTGAATTTTTTCCTGTGCCATGGCATGCTGTCCAGCGCTTTTGCCGACATAAATGCAGTCACAGTGCTTCGGTGCAAACGTCAGGATTTCAGGGTCAAGCAGACGATCATACAAAATGCAGTCCGCTTTTTGAATCATACGCATCGCACGCAATGTCAGCAGCTCCCAATCACCACAGCCTGCCCCGGTAAGATATATCATAGATTCTCCTCCACTTTGTTTCGCAAGCGTCTGGCAGCCTCAACTGCCATCTCCTGTGCCTGTGTTCTTGATCCGCTCATATGCAGATCAAACAGCTTTGTCCCATCCTCACTGCCATAAACAGCAAACAGCTCCGCTTTGTCCTCTTGCAGTCTGCATCTGGCACCCAGTGGTGTATGACAGCCGCCGTTCAGCTCCTGCAGAAAGGCACGCTCGGCACAGACCTCCTCATCCACACGCTTTGTGCACAGTGCATTAACAAGCTCAATCAGATTGCTTCGCTGCTTGCAGACCTCTATCGCGATTGCTCCCTGTGCCACAGCCGGAACCATGATATGCTCCGGCAGTATCTGTGTGATATATTGTTCCAGCTGCAGCCGCTTTAAGCCTGCGGCAGCAAGAACAATCCCATCCAGCTGCTGCTCCTCCATCTTTTTCAGTCGCGTTTCAATATTTCCGCGAATGCCGACGATTTCCAAATCCTCACGCTGACGCAGCAGCTGAAATTTACGTCGCTTGCTTCCTGTTGCGATGCGTGCATGCAGAGGCAGTGCTTGCAGGGATGCTGCCTTGCGCAGCACGAGTACATCACGGGCATCCTCTCGTATAAGCGTTTTGGTAAAGCACAGCCGCTCATCCTGAGCTGAGGGCATATCCTTCATGCTGTGTACTGCCAGATCGATTGTGTGATCCAGCAGCTGCTGCTCGATTTCCTTTACAAAGATTCCCTTATCCTTCATCTGGTCCAATGCCACATGCTGGATACGGTCTCCCTTGGTCGATATTACACAAATCGTAAAGGTGTGCTGAGGATACGCCTTCTCCAGCAGCCGTTTTACCTCTGAACATTGCGCCAGTGCCAGTGCACTTCCTCTGGTTCCCATTCGTATATGCATACTAATCTCCTTTCAGCATCGTTTCCAGCAGCTGCGCATATAGCTGCTGATCCTGCCCCTTCGCTTTTTTCAGGGTCAGCATCGGTTCCTTGACCATTCGCAGAAAGGAGGTGTGCAGAACCTTTTTCAATACCTGCTGCTCATGCGAGCTGAGCTGCAGCTTTGCACGGAGCAGTGCATAGGTATCAACCGCCATCTGCTCGCTTCGCTGCTGCAAGGACTGAATCAGATAATCTACCTGTTGTGCATGCAGATACGCATACGCCTCCTGTGCCGCAGCCTCCAGCATGGGATGTGCCTTCTGCAGCAAGACTTTTCGCTGCTCCAGCTGCTCATCGGCTTCCCGCTGCAGGTGATCGATATCGATTACCACACCGCTTTGTGTGAGCTGTGGATCGATATCCCTTGGCATCGCCAAATCCACATACATCTGTTTTCGCTGAATAGGCGGCATATCCTCCTTGCGTAAAATACGATGTGGAGAGGATGTCATGGAACAGATCACATCACAGTGTGGAAGAATCTCATAGCGCTTTGAAAAGGGAATGTATTGCATTGAGGCAGACATCACCTGCTCCGCCTTATGCCGGTTGCGGCTGCACACATACAATGCTGACAGCTCCTCTTCCTGTAAATACTGCAGCATCAATGCAGCCATTTCCCCGCTCCCGATCACCAAGATGCTCGCCCTGTGCAAAGACATGGCATTGCGGATATTTTTCACAGCCAGATATGCAATCGAAACCGGATGCTCACTGATCCGATAGGTTGTTTTCAGCTGCTTCACTGCCGCAAAGCAGCTTTGAAACATGCGATGCAGCTGCTTTTGGCAGGCCTGACATTGATTCGCCATTTGATAGCTGCTCTGCACCTGGCCCAAAATCTGATCCTCACCAAGCACCATGGAATGATATCCGGCAGCTACCTCAAACAGGTAACAGGCAGCCCTTCTTCCTGTTTTCAAAAACAGTGGGACACTCTTTGTGGCAGCCTTCAGAAACAGCTCCCTAATCTGATCCAGCTGCTCTTCCTTTTCATATATAAAATACAGCTCACTGCGGTTGCAGGTGGATAGAATCACAGCCTGTGTAATATCCACATCCAGCAGTTGATTGTACAGCTCCAATTTCTGCGTGTCGGAAAATGCAGTGCAATCTCTCACATCCGCATCGGCTTCCTTATACGATACACCGAATACACCGAACTCCATGCCTTCACCTCTTCCTAAAAACCTAACCAGATATATTATAAAGGCTGTGGGATGCAGATACAAGCAGGCAGGATAGAAAGCGTATAAGAATTCCTTATACTCCTATAACACATAAAAATTTGTCGCTGTCTAAATTTCGTGCTACTATGATACATGAGTGCAAATTTGACAAGGAGGAACTTATGAACGAAGATCTGAGAGAAGAACTGCGTTCGGAGATTGAGGATTTCCGCACGCAGACCAAGCGGTTTCTGGACAAGGAACTGAATGTAAAGGAATTTAAAGGCTATTCCGGAGGCTTTGGAAGCTATGCCCAGCGCGGTGCCACCAGCTTCATGCTGCGCCTTCGTATGAATCAGGGTGTCATGACAAAGGAAAAGCTGAAATTCGTATGCGATACCTGTCGGGAGCATGGGGTAAGCCGGGCGCATTTCACGACCTGCCAGACCATCCAGCTGCATGATTTAAGCGGCATGGAGATTCCCTATATCATGTCAGATGCTTTGGATCACGGCATCGTCTGCCGAGGAGGCGGTGGTGACTTTCCCCGCAACGTCATGTGTTCACCGCTGAGCGGCGTTGATCCGCAGGAGGCTTTCGATGTCCTCCCCTATGCGGCACGTGTCGGAGACTATCTGTTGTCCATCGTCAACAAATATACCCTTCCCCGCAAGCTGAAGGTTGCTTTCACAAATTCATCACGAAACGAAGCACATGCAACCTTCCGCGATCTGGGCTTTGTAGCAAATGCTGACCATACCTTTGATGTATACTGTGCAGGAGGGCTAGGAAACAATCCGCGCATGGGTGTTTGCGTAGGCAAGCATGTCGCACCGGATACTATCCTATATTATGTATCTACGATGGTGTTGATGTTTATGGAATTTGGAAATTATGAAAATCGCGCCAAGGCGAGAACGCGCTATATGCAGGAAACGCTGGGCAGCGAGGGCTTTGTGAAGGCATATCAGGAGCGCTTAGCACGCGCATTGCAGGGGCAGAGCCTTACCATTTCCGTTGAAGAAAAAGCTATTACAAAAACAGGAAACGAGGACGTATGCAATGACCGTCGCATCCTTGCACAGAAGCAGCATGGACTGTACGCCGTCTATTATCATCCGATTGGCGGAAGTCTGACGCCGCAGAAGCTGCAGGAGCTTTATGACTGCATCCGGGATATGGAGGCTGTAGAGCTTCGTCTGACACCGCAGCAGGGTGTTTATATCATCAACTGTACCGCTGATGAGGCAAAGCGTGTGCTCGCTGTCACAAGAGATGGCGCCCGCAATACCTTTGAAGAAAGTACAGCTTGTATCGGAGCCTCCACATGTCAGGTGGGACTGCGGGATTCTCAGGGCGTGCTGAAGGATGCCATCCTCTATCTCAGAGAAAAGAATTATGCAGATCACGTGCTGCCGAAAATTTTCATTTCCGGATGTCCAAGCTCCTGCGGAACCAATCAGATTGGTCAGCTGGGCTTTCAGGGAACGGTAAAGGTCATTGACCGCAAGCCGTATCCGGCCTTCAATCTGAGTGTATCGGGCAGTGATTCCCTGTATCAGGAACGCTTTGGAAATATAGCAGGGGTAATCCTGGAAGAGGATATGTGTCTGTTTCTGGCGGCAATCGCCGATGCAGTAACTGCAGCCGGCACCGATTTCAATACCTGGCTGGAAAAAGAAAAAGAACAGCTGGATGCTATTCTGAATACATATTTGAAATAATACTGCAGGCGGTATGGAAGGCTTCGGCTTCTTCCATAATAGCCGATCTGTTACAGACGTTTCGGTGCGGGCACAGCCTGCACCTTTTGTTGTACACAGCTGCATTTGATTTTCGTATCTTTAAGCGGTGGCAAGGCTTTGTCAGTCTTCTATTTCGACAGCAGACCCGCACAATCAGCCATATGGCGAAGCCATTTCGGATAAAAGGGATACTTGGGATGAATGCCATCATACTCATAGACCGCATCCTCCCACTTCAGCAGCTGGCTGTTGTCAACAAAGGTGAGCTGAAGCTCTGCACACATGGTCTCAAGCCCCTGATTAAAGTTGCGATGCCTTTGCGTCCCGCCATGGGAGCACATGATATCACTTCTTAGCGGCAGAATGGAATGGATATAAATCGCTGTTTTTGGTAAAGCGCTCTGCAAAATCCGTATCTGCTTTCGATAGCAGGTGATGAAGGCTTCAAAATCTTTATGAGAGTGCAGAATATCATTTTTTCCGTATTCCATGAAAATCACAGCCGGCTGCATGGAAATAGCAAACAGCAGATCTCCCTGAATATCGTCAATGCAGCGGCTCCGGTTTGCCACCACATTGTTTTTCCGAAGCAGGCGAAAATCCAGAATGGATTCAGCAAGCGAATCCCCCAGAAGCAGAGCCTCCTCAAAATAGGGAACCATCTCATAAATCGGCTGCGTCTGCTTCTTATCCGAAATCCGATAGCGTTTTGTCCGTTGCACGCCTGTTTCTGGCTTTTTTTTCATTTCATCCACCTCGGATTTCCATATATCCTTTATGCAAAGCCCTTGTACGTCATAGTACCTCTTAATATTATATGATGCATGTGTGATAATTTCAATATATAAGTTTATTTTCATTGCGAAATCATCCTCTTTAGTAAGATATTCAATATTCTCTAAAAAGCAATTTCATAACATGAAAAAAACTTATCAGGTGCGTATCCCAATAAGTAAATGTGCATGGCTTTCCGCAAATATGCCAATTTATTTTATGAATACAAATGATAGCAGCTTTAGCACTTCTGCTTTTTCCAGCGGTCTGTCTCGCTGTGCAGCAGCTCCAGCATGAGCTGTATCACCTTGCGCCGCTCTCTGTTTACAAGTGCCTGACGCAGTCCTTTTACATTCTGCTCTATCTGTTTTTCAGGCGTGTGCTGAAATAGCGTCCGGATCAGCATACTGCCACTCACCGACTCGCTCAGCTGCTCTGCAATATTGCGGATACACGGATTCTCATGATGCTTTATGATATCCAGAACCGGCTCCGGTGAAAGACCTTCCCGTGCCTGAATCCTCTCCGCAAGCACATCCAGCTCTTCCTGTGTACAGCGTTCCATACACGATGAAAGGGTCGCTCTGGCAAGAAGCTCTGTCAGCTCCAGCATACAGATATAATAGTCAAGCAAGGTCTGAATCTGTGGCTGCTGCATACAGGAAATCTTCTGTTGCGCGGAATATACAATGCGACTGCCCAGACCGTTGCGTGTTTCCACAAGCTGTAAGTCATTCAGGAACTTTATTGTCCTGCGCATCGTGCGCAGGGATACCGCATAGCGCTCACTCAGCCGCTCCAGATTCAGCAGCTGTCCGTCAGGATAACGATTTTCCGCGATATCCCTTACCATACTTCCCGCCGTCTTCATATACAGAAAGGATACCTCCCGTCCCGTATACCATTCAAATTCAATATCCTTTTGTGGATGTATTCCCTCACAGACCCGATCCAGATAACGCATGCTATCCTTTTTCGTTGCCTCACAGAAATAGCGAATCGTCTTTTTCATCATAAATGGATTGTTCTGCATGACAAAGAGCAGAATCTTTGCGAGCGTTTCACTGAGCTTACCCTTATTATCCGCTAGTGCCTCCTCACAATTCTCCTGCTTTGCATAGGGCAGGTACAGAAAATCAAGAAGCTGCTTTGCCAGCTCCAGAAGATAGGTGTTTCCCAGAAAGCCTAAAACCTGCAGATAGAGCTGCTGCAAAGCTTCATTCAGCTCATACAGGGTGTGCTCCTTCTGTGTCAGCTGTCGAATCCCACACTGCAGCTCCTCCAAATGCTTTGCATCGGCATGCTGTAAGGCCGCATGAATCGCTACCGGCATCAAAACACCCAGAGCATCATACACATGCGCAATGCCATTGCGTGAGCAGGCCATCCGATACAGAAAATAACGATTGTTTTCCAAATGCTGGATATCCAGACTTACCCGTGCACAGCTTCCCTTAATTCGCTGTAACGCCCCATCCTTCTCCAATAAAGCAAGTGCCGCCCGAATCGTATTCCGTCCGACACCAAACTGCTCACACAGTGTCTGTAAAGAAGGAAGCTTTGTGCCATAGGGATAGGTTCCTTTATAAATATCCTGCAGAATCTGACGCTGGATCTGACGATATAATGTCGCTTCCTGTTCCATGTAGTCGCCCTCCCTTTACCATAACCGCTTCCTGCTTTTACCTGTATGTATATAGTATCACAAAAGGACTTATTATATAAGACTGTTTTATTGCTGTGCTGTGCATTTCTTACGATGCGCGATGTCAGGCATATGCAAAAATTCAGGAGGCTTTAAAGGATGAAACGGATATTTCTTTCAGGGAACAGCATCGTATCACGATTCACTCATATAGGTGTATTACAGGCAAGATAAACGGATGTATCGTAAGCATTAAAATGAAAGGATGGCAATGATGGGGGTTCTCGCTTTAAGGCACATGTATGACTATAAAAGTATATTTTCAAGGAATGATGCATATGAGCAGTATTCTGATTTTCAGCCGCTGACCGGTTATTTCACGCTCATCCTCCTGCTTCCAGAAGCTCCCCGAGTGAGGTATCACTGAAAAAGGTATTGGCATTGTATAGAAATAGAATTTCCTGTATGTCCTGTTCCTTGATCAGCTTGTCCAGATCATCATAATAGTAGCGCGGGTCTACGACGGTGATGCTTTTGTAATATGGCACAAGGAACGGCAGGAAGCAGTTTGCATAGGAATCCTTAATAACAAGCAGCCGCTTGCCCGTTTGTGCTGTATCTATTTTCAACAGACCGTGATTGCCTCCGAAAAATACATCGTATGGATTTGCGGATGCTGCCTTATCCTGTTCAAATACAGTCGCAGTTTTTCGCTGCTCCTCAACATAGGTGACAATGAGCTCCTGTTTTTTCTTCGGTACATAGATATCCACATGATCCTTTCTTCCGCGATAGTAGCCGCTGGCATTCGCCAGAGTGCCGTAAAACTGATCGTTTACCGTGTACACCACATACTCTGTTTTTTCTTTTTTCTTTTCTGCAGCACACCATGCCGCAAATGCAACTGCGGCACCACGGGTGGTCCAGTGATGATCACTCGCATAGTACAGTTCCTCCTTTTGATGCTGCATAAGCGGCGCTGCTGCATCGATCCAGGTGATAGCAGATGACAGCTCTTTCTGAAAGTCCTTCAGCGTATCCAGCTGATTACCGCCCTGCTCGTACATTGGCAGCTGTTCCCTCCAGATTGCTGATTTATTGGGAACAAGCAGCATGGACAGCTTTTTATCCGTATGCCGCTTTGCGAATGCCTGCAGCTGCTGTGCTTTTTTCTGTAGCTGCTCATGATCTGGATTCTCCTGTTCCTGAAACAGAATGCCATTATGACCGATTATGACATCCTGCAGCTTTCGCTTTCCCAATGCATAGCTCAGGTTGGCATGAAGCTGTACAAGTGCAAAGCGCTGATCAAACTGATCACGTAGCCATTCCTCACTCTCTTTCTGAAAGCTGCCGTTGCATACAGCCGCCATATCCAAAGCGGGGCGCTGCTGCAACACACGATTTTCCTTTTCTGAAAAAGCGATGTCCCTATGTCCGATACGCAGCAGCAAAAAGCCGATCATACATAGCAGCATCGTCCCGATGACACCGTAGCTGCGAAGAGCTTTTTTGATTTTCATAGCGGAACCTCCTTAAAATTGTACATATAGAAATGACTGGTATCCTGCGGACATCAGACAGGACAGCAGGATGATAAGCACGACAAACGTCAGCACCGGCTTCACATACCATTGCTGTGCACGCAGAGCATACATGACATTACTGCTTAATACAAGCGGAACGCTGGTGGAGAACACGGCTGCCGCACACAGCCAGAAGCCGTAGTTTACAAGCAGTGACACGGTCTGCATATCAGCGAAGCCATTTGCTGCGGTAAACAGCTGTTTGTAATACGTGGCCGCCTGAGGCAGTCCGTTGCTGGCAAACAACACCCAGCCCAGCATCACCATAACAAAGGTAAGCAGCATGCGCACAGCTGATGGCAGCCGCTTCAGGTATGTGTGCAGCACAAATTTTTCCAGTATGAGCAATACGCCATAATACAGCCCCCAGAGCAGAAAGGTCCAGCTGGCACCGTGCCAAAAGCCGGTTAGCCCCCATACAAGCAGGAGATTTCGCAGGGTCCGAAGCAAGCCCTTTCGATTTCCTCCCAGCGGAATGTACACATAATCGCGAAACCAGCCTCCCAGCGTCATATGCCAGCGGCGCCAGAAGTCTGTGATACTGGTGGAGGTGTAGGGGTGGTCAAAGTTTTCCTGCAAACGGATACCGAACATTCTTCCCAGACCGATCGCCATATTCATATAGCCCTGAAAATCAAAATAGATTTGAAAGGTGTAGGCGAGCAGCCCCAGCCAGGCGCTGGCCGTCGATACGCTGTGCGTGCTCGTATAGGACCAAAGCGGTGCCAGTGCATCTGCCAGCAGCAGCTTTTGAGAAAGCCCCATCAGAAAGCGGATGGCACCTTCCTCCAGCATGGCAGGCTGCCAGGTGCTTTTCAGCTGTCTTTCCCATCCATCATAGCGTTCGATCGGCCCCATGATGAGCTTGGGAAAAAACGTCAGATATACCGCCAGCTGTAAAAAGGAGGCAGGCTGTATGACCTCGCGACGGATATCGATGAGATATGCCATAGCTGTAAAGGTGATAAAGGATATACCAAGCGGCATCGGCAGCACCTCATAGGATACGGGAACAGATAAAACAGCAAACAGATTATCCAGAAAAAATCCATAGTATTTATAATAGAATAGCAGCAGCCCCAAAAGCAGCATGCTTTCCGTCAACCGCCGTGTACGATGCTCCTTTTCAACCGCACCGATATAACGGCCAAGGGCGTAGACCAGGCAGACATACAGCAGTAATAGACAGGCATCACCAATCCCGCCCCATGCATAGAATAACAGGCTGAACAAGAGAAACAGCACCCTTCTTGCCTTCGGCTTCACCACGATGTACAGTCCCAGTGTACAGGGGAGAAACAGAAACAGGAAGATCATGGATGGAAATGTCATAGCACTTCCTACCAGGCCTTTTTCAACAGCTGCCGCAGCTGGGACTGCTGCGGATGAATCAGGACAACAACATAACGCCCATCCTCATAAACAGACGCTTTTTCCAAAAGCGCACTTTGTCTGGGTGCATACCCCTGAAAGCTCTTCAGCTGCCGGTCTACACGCTGTTGACAAAGCTTGAGAAGCGCCTTTCGCTTCGTCTGATCCGACTGCTTGAACACTGCGATTTCATCTGCCTCGATTGCAGATGCTGTACCATAGACGAGTACCTGCTCATAAGCAGCGGTATCCAGATGGTACTGCTTGCGAAGCCATGCGTTGTCCTTAACCTCCATATTCGTTACATAGGGAGTAAGCGGCTTCCTCAGTGCGTCCAGATCAATCTCCCTGCTCCCTCTGGCAAAGGGCAGTGCAAATGCAAAGGCAGCGAACAGAATACAGAGTGCATATATACTTTTGCGTTTCATAAACCGGCCTCGCCTGCCATATGTGCCAGCCAGATCGGATAATAGGAATATTTGGGATGCACACCGTCAAGCTCATACACGTCCGCTGACCAGTCCATCAGCGTGGTATTGTCAATAAAGGTGAGCTGTTCTTCCTCGCACATCTGCTGTAACGCACGGTTGAACTCCCTGTATCTGGCATATACAGGCGTTTTTGCTATCGCAGCCGCATCCATCGGTATGAGGGAATTGATAAAAATTCTCGTATCCGGCAATGCCTTTTTCAGCTTATGAATCTGTTCCTTATATTGCCGGATGAACCGCTGTGCATTTCCCCTGCAATATTCCAGATCGTTCATCCCATAGGACAGAAAAATCGTACGCGGTGCCATGGTAATCGCCGTAGTGATCTCCTGATCGATATTGTCTGTCCGCCGTCCCCGTGTGGCAAGAAGATTGCTGCTGCTCACCAGCTGGTAATCACCAAATGCCTCTGCCAGAGAATCCCCCATAATCAGTGAATTTTGAAACCGAAGGGACAACGTAGGGGAAGAAAGCTTCTGAAGACGTTCCTTTTGCTCCCGGGCCGCAATTTTCTTATCCACGGAAGCCACGCTCTGCTTCGCAAGCTTTGCCATAACCGCATGCCCCTTTTCAACCTGTGTGCTTTGTTCATCAGCTGTCGCTGACGGTAACAGTTCGCCCAGCATAAGCAAGGCTGACGCCGCAATCACAAGGGAAACTGGTGTTTTGTAATTCATATAATCTCTCCCATCTTCTACAAGCTTTCGTTCATTCCGTTAGAATTATACAGTATTTCAAAGGATTCAGCCAAAAATGTAGCTTTTTTGAAGAAACCCTAAAGCCTTACATTCATTAGACGAAGGCAGATTCAAAAAAGTTTTGATGCTTCGGAAAATTCATTTCTTTTATGTCATCATTTATATAATTATAAGAAAAACCGAATGTGCTGGACACACATTCGGTTCACTTTCTACTATAAATCTGCTGTTCGCTCACAATCATATCCAGTGGCACGTCATGAGCATGAAGCTGAAGGGTGTCCTTCTGGCATTCAAAGGCGATACCGATTGTTTTTGCTCTGCACGCTGGCAGATAGCGGTCATAATAGCCACAGCCATGCCCCATGCGGTTGCAGGCTTCATCAAAGGCTACCAGAGGTACCAGAACAATGTCCAGTTCCCATGCTTCGGCTGGCAGCGCATGGACTGGCTCCCAGATTCCATAGCTGCTCCTCCGATATTCAGTTGTTTCATCAATATGATAAAAGCGCATTTCCGTCTTGCTGCATACTGGCAGACAAAGACGCAGCCCGCTTGTATTCAGATAGCGAAGATCAACCTCACTGCCAGCTGCATAATACAATGCAACCGTTCCCTGCAGCAGCGGCTGTACACGCTCACAGATGCCTCTGCTATACTGTATGCGCATTTTCTCATCCAACGCATTTCTACGCTGCAGCGCACATGCTCTGACATCATCCAATAGAATCACTCATATCCAGCTTCAGCAGCTGGTTCAGCTCCACCGCATATTCCATCGGAAGCTCTCTTGTAAACGGCTCCAAAAAGCCCATTACGATCATTTCCGTCGCAGCACTGCGGCTCAGTCCCCTGCTCATCAGATAAAACAGCTGTTCTTCACTGATGTTGGAAACCGTTGCCTCATGCTCGATCTGAGACGTCATATTTTTTGAAATATTCGTCGGTATGGTATCGCTGCGGGACTGCTTATCCAAAATCAGCGTATCACATTCCACCTTGCTTTTGGCAAAGGAAGCATTCGGTCCATGCAGCACCAGACCGCGGTAATTGACCTCGCCTCCGTTGCGGGAAACGGATTTGGAAACGATATTGCTGTAGGTATGATCTGCCAGATGAATCATCTTAGCTCCGGCATCCTGAATTTGATGCTTCCCGGCGACCGCAATGGAAATGCAGGTTCCCTTTGCATACGGCTCTGCCAGAATACAGGCCGGATATTTCATATTCGTCTGAGAACCGATGTTTCCATCGATCCATTCCATACTTCCGTTTTCAAACACCTTTGCACGCTTGGTCACCAGATTGATGATATTATCACTCCAGTTCTGCACGGTGGAATACCGGCAGCGTGCATTTTTATGCACGAAGATTTCCACGACAGCCGCATGCAGCGAATCCTTGGAATAGGTCGGCGCCGTACAGCCCTCGACATAATGTACATCCGCACCCTCATCAACGATGATCAGCGTCCGCTCAAACTGTCCCATGCGCTCCGTATTGATGCGGAAATACGACTGCAGCGGCTTATCCAACTTCACCCCTTTGGGAACATAGATAAAGCTTCCCCCACTCCAAACACAGCTGTTCAGTGCTGCGAACTTATTATCCGTATAGGGCACCAGCTTACCGAAATATTTCTGAAACAAATCCGGATGCTGCTTTAAGGCCGTATCGGTATCCAGGAAAATAACTCCCTTGGATTCCACCTCCTCCAGCATATTGTGATAGACTGCCTCGGAATCATACTGCGTTGTTACACCTGCCAGAAATTCCTTCTCCGCCTCCGGAATCCCCAGCTTATCGAAAGTATCCTTGATGGTGTCCGGAACATCCTCCCAGCTTTTTTCCGTTTTATCACTTGGCTTGATATAATATGTATAATCATCGAAATCCAGATTGGTCACATCCGGACCCCATGTCTGAATATCCATACTTTCAAACTGTTCAAACGCTCGCAGACGGAAATCCAGCATCCACTGCGGCTCCTTTTTCTTATGAGAGATTGCCAGAATCGTTTCTCTGGTCAGTCCCTTTCCTGTATTGTAAATACTGACATCCTCGTCATGGAAGCCGTATTTGTATTCTTCATTTACCGGAATTTTGGTTTCACTCATGACGCTCCTCGCTTTCCTCGATCATTTCCTCCATCGCCTTCCAGCCAATGGTGGCACATTTGATCCGGTTGGCCTGACTTCCCACATTATGGAATGCCAAAGCCTCCTCCAGCTTCTCCTCATCATAGTCCTGCTGATCGATCATGTGAAAATAATTCGCGATGATGTCCTTCGCCTCTTCCACACGCTTTCCTTTCAGCAGCTCACTCATGATGGAGGTGGAGGCAGTGGAGATCGTGCACGCCACACCGTCAAAGCGCACGTCCTCCACAATACCGTCTCGTATTTTGCTTTGTACATAAATATCATCAATGCAGGATTCACTGGCCATATGCTTCTGCACATAGCCGTCCTCCTTTGTCAGCTCATGATTTCTTGGATATTCATAATGATCCATGATGATCGAACGCAAAATCATCGGATCCTTCATTAAGTCACTCATTCTTACGACCTCCTAAAAAAAGACATCCAGACAGGCTTCCATCGTAGCCCTGCGGCATACATCCAGAAAACGATCGACATCCGCATAGGATGTATACAGATAAAAGCTTGCCCGTATCGTTGCGGATGTATCCAACATATTGTTTAACAGCTTGGCACAGTGCTGTCCGCTGCGCACGGCAATCCCGTTCGCATTGAAGAAGGTCGCCGCATCCTGTGCAAATACATTTTTTACATTAAAGGTGATGATGCCTGTGTCTGCGTCCGGATTGTATACCTCGATATTGTCCAGCTTGCGCAGCTCATGAATTGCATAGTCATGCAGCTCCATTTCCCATGCGTGGATATGTTCCAGCCCGATGCCCTGTACATACTGTAAGGCCGCATGCAGACCGAAGATTCCTTCAATCGGCTGCGTGCCGCTCTCAAATTTATACGGTGCATTTTTCAGCTGAATATTTCCACACATATCAAAGCGTGCGTTGCTGTCCCCGCCCAGATACAGCGGATCCATGGCGTTTAACAGCTCCAGCTTGCCATAAAGAATCCCGATGCCGGTCGGCCCGCACATCTTGTGCGCGGAGAATGCCAGAAAATCGCAATCCATATCGATGACATCCAGCGGGATATGCGGCACACTCTGTGCGCCGTCCACGACGACAACAGCACCATAGCGATGCGCCATAGCGCATATTTCACGCATCGGTGCACGATAGCCAAGCACATTGCTGATGTGTGCCAGTGCAACCACTCGCACGCGCTCATTCATCATGGAAGCAACTGCCTCCAGCGTAATACGTCCCTGTGCGTCCAGCGGCACATACTGTACAACGGCTCCGCATTCCTGCGCAACACGCATCCACGGTAGCACACACGATGCATGCTCTGCCACACTGGTCAGTATGATATCTCCTTTTTGCAGAAACTTGCGGCCGTAGCCGTATGCCACCAGATTCAAAGCAGAGCTGGCTCCGCTTGTATAAACGATTTCCCGTGCATCCGCCGCATGTAGAAAGGCTGCGACATCCTTGCGGGTCTGTTCATATTCCTGATCCACAAAATAGCTTAGATCATAATCTCCGCGGTGCGCATTGGCACCGTAATTTTCATAATAGTTGACGACCGCATCGATCACCTGCCGGGGCTTTAAAGTCGTTGCCCCGCTGTCCAGATAAACGAGCGGATGTGACTGCATGGTTTTCTGCAGCATAGGAAAATCTTTTCTGATATTTGCATTGTCAAGCATGTAGACCCACCTTCATTTCGATTTCGTCCTTCAATGCAGTTCGTATGTCTTCTTCTTCAAACAGCTCCGTGATCGGCATGATATAGCCGACCGTCAGCAGGCCGAGAGCCTGCCTGCGGGAAAGTCCGCGTGTCTGCAGGTAATACAGCTGATTTTCATCCGGCTGTCCAAGCGTTGTCGCATGACTTGCCTTTACATCATTTTCATCGATCAGCAGCACAGGCACCACCTCACTGCTCTGCTGCTCACTCATCGTCAGCACTCTTGTCTTCTGATGGGAATTGCTTTCGCGGGCACCCTTGATGATTTTTCCGGTAGCCTCCATGCAATACTGTCCGCCTTCTTCCACAACGGCATAGTTTTCCATAAGACCCTCGGTATGTGCCCGCAAATGATTGCACTGCATGTGAAACTGCTTCCGACTTGCGGCAATGCATGCACTGCGCAGCATGGCAAAAGCCCCCTCTTCACATAAATCAAGCGTAACCTCTGCCTGTGTATTGCCTGCATTCAGCTCACACAGAGCCAGTGTCAGGGAGGCATCGCGGTAGACACTGCCGCCAACCTGCAGCACCACATCCTCACTGCCTTCGTTTTTCAGCATGAGGGTAAGAGAGCTATACGGAGATACGATGACCTCCACCTGTAAAGACTCCCACGTTCCACTGTATGTCACAAGCAGAGAAGCGTTTATGCGTTCGTCCACCACAAGCTTCAGCTTTTCCGTATTCCGGGGTGAAAGAGCCAGCGTTTCAAAGCCGCTGCGTACGCTATATTCCATATTATGCACCCCTGCTTGCGCCGCAGGAGCCAAGCAGCTCAACTTTCTTTTCTTCCTCTCTGACAACCTGCACATCGTATTCCTTTTCGATCCAGTCATAGCCCTGCTGATCGATTTTCTCCACCAGCTCGCTGCCGCCGCTGACTACAATACGTCCATCCACGAGAACATGCGCATGGGTTGGCTTCAGCAAATCATAAAATCTGGCATAATGAGATACGATGACAAGCCCCATATTCTGCTCCTTCTGCATAGCCGCAACAGCCTCAGCCACAATTTTCAAAGCATCCACATCCAGTCCGGAATCAATTTCATCCAGCATGGCAATCGACGGCTTTAAAAGCTTCATCTGTACGATTTCATTTCGCTTCTTTTCTCCACCGGAGAAGCCCTCATTGAGGAAGCGATGCGCAAGATCCTCCTTCATTTGCAAATCCTTGATTGTTTTTTCCATTTCGCGAATAAAGGAAAACAGCGGAATCGGCCGCTCCCTGCGGGCATTGATCGCAGCGCGCAGGAAATCGGAATTGGTAACACCGCTGACCTCGCTTGGATATTGCATTCCCAAAAACAGACCGGCCTTGCTGCGCTCATCCACCTCCATGGATAAAACATCCTGCTCATCCAGTGTGATGCTGCCACCGGTTACCTGAAACTTCGGATTGCCCATGATAGCCGCAAGCAGGGTGGATTTTCCATTCCCGTTGGGGCCCATCAGTGCATGGGTTTCTCCACTATGTATGTCAAGGGTCAGCCCCTTTAAGATTTCTTTTCCATCTACATTGACGTGCAGATCCTTAATACGTAAACAACTCATCATTATCATCCTTTCGTCCGGTTATTATCATACCAAATTTTCCTGCAATTCACAATTCAAACGATTGATTTCGCTGCATTTCATACAAAAGAAATAGGAATTGATCAAAAAACGGCTGCAAAACCGCTTATTTTACAAAACTAGACCTTTCTGTGACATATGCCGAATGCCATGTGATTTCTTTCTGAACTTTTGTGTGAAATTACAGGAAACGCTGAAGTGAAAAGTTAAATTCCACTTTCAAAAGGCGAATAAAAAATGTGGAACTTTCTTCTACAGAAGTCTATACAGAGCATAAATATAGCGTTAGAAAGGGTTTCAAATAGGTAGAAGTAAGTAA
>NZ_JANGCA010000058.1:0-23899 GCF_024463855.1 Clostridium sp. DFI.1.208
ATTCATCAGTCTAAGGTTGCAAATCAATTACTATATTCACCTGCAAAACCAAAAACTCAAGATTAACCCTTAACTAAAGGGTTTTCTTGAGTTATTTTTTTCTTAAACTGTCAAAGACGGGATTATACAGAACTTGCACTTTGTTTACAAGTCTGATTTTTATTTTGTTCTGCTGCAACCGATTTCTATTGCAGATACTGCTTCAGCTCCTGTGGATCATCGCTGTATTTCTCTGCTGTTTCTCTTGTTACCATACCATTTCTCACCAAACGTGCCAAAGCAAAGTTCAATGACTGCATTCCCTCGCGCATACCGGTTTGTATAATGGAATTGATCTGATGTACCTTGTTCTCACGAATCATGCTGCTGATTGCATCTGTCCCGATCATAACCTCCAACGCAGCAACGCGGCCGCTGGAATCGCTTTTTGGAAGCAGCTGCTGCGTAATTACAGCTTTCAGTATACCGGAAACCTGCATACGGATCTGTTCCTGACGATGTGGCGGGAATACGTCGATGATACGGTCAATCGTCTTTGCTGCTCCGATGGTATGCAGAGTAGAGAACACCAGATGCCCGGTTTCCGCCAGCGTTACAACCGCTGCGATTGTTTCATAGTCTCGCATCTCTCCTACAAGGATGACATCCGGATCCTCACGCATTGCACTGCGAAGCGCCGTATCAAAGCTATCCACATCCCGACCGATTTCGCGCTGATGGATGAGGGCCTGCTTACGCTGATACACATATTCCACCGGATCCTCAATCGTAAGGATATGACAATTTCTACGTTCATTGATAAAATCCATAACAGCTGCCAGTGTTGTTGATTTACCACTACCGGTAGGTCCGGTCACCAGCACCAGACCGCGCGGCTCCATGGCAAGCTGCTTCAGAATATCCGGCATTAACAGCTCATCCAGTGTCAGAATCGTATTATTGATGATTCGTATCGCTGCACACAGCTTATCCTGCTGTCGGTATACATTCACCCTTTGCCGATTTTCTCCGCGACTGACATAGGTGAAGTCCAAATCCTTCCCCTGCTTAAAATCCTCCATCCATCGATCATCCACCATAGAGAGAATCATCTCTGTGGTCTGTGTATCATTGATAAACGCCGGATACTCCTGCAGGATACCATTCCTTCGAATCATGGCAGGTCCTCCAACATTGAGATGGATATCACTGCACCCGTGCTCTCTGGCATAAGCAATCATACTTTCCAGTAATTCATTCATAAACAAGCCTCCTAATCGCTATAAGCCGTAATCTTGTACAGCTCATCCATCGTTGTCTGTCCATTGATCACAAGCTCTACAGCCTCATCCCTCAGGGTATGCAGCTGCTGTGATTTTTTCACATACGCATAAATATCATCAATATCCTTATGAGAGGAAATCATTCTCCGCATTTCCTTATCAATCAGTATGATCTCATGTACGGCTGTTCTTCCCTTATAGCCTGTCTGGTTACAGTGATGACAACCGGCTCCCCGATAGACATATTCTATTTCTTTTCCCAGCACCTGACGTTCCAGCTGTGTCGTTTTCAGCTTTTCTCTGCAATGCGGGCAGATTGTACGGACCAAACGTTGAGAAACACTCCCCACCAGTGAGTTTGCTATCAGATACGGTTCAATCCCCATATCCTCCAGACGTACAATCGAGCTGATTGCATCGTTGGTGTGCAGGGAGCTCAGTACCAGATGGCCGGTTATGGCTGCACGTACGGAAATGGATGCCGTCTCTGCATCACGTGTTTCTCCAACCAGAATAATATCCGGATCCTGTCGCAGCAGTGCCCGCAATCCACGCTCAAAGGTCAGTCCCGCCATGGTATTGATCTGCATCTGATTCACACGTTCGATATTCTTCTCCACCGGATCCTCAATGGTTGCGATGTTCACCTGACGTTTTGCCAGCGTTTCCAGAATCATATACAGGGTTGTTGTTTTACCGCTACCGGTAGGCCCAGTAATATAAATGATACCATGCGGCATCTCCATCATACGGCACATTTTCGCATAATTATCCGCATTCATGCCGTACTGCTTTTCATTCAGAATCGGTGTATTACTGTTCAGAAAACGCAAAACAGCCTTTTCACCATATACAGTTGGAATCACAGATACACGAAGATTCATACGGATTCCCTCAATCGTTGTCAGAAAGTGTCCGTCCTGCGGAACGCGTTTCTCGGCGATATCCATATTGCTTACAATTTTAATGCGGACGATCAGCGACTGATGTAGATTTTTAGCAAGCTGCACATAATCCACAATCATACCGTCAATACGCATACGAACCATGGTCTTATCCTCAAACGGTTCTATGTGGATATCACTGGCATTGGCATTGTAGCCTCTTGTCAAAAGACTGTTAAACAGCTTAACAACCGGTGTATCAT
The DNA here is from genome assembly GCF_024463855.1 of Clostridium sp. DFI.1.208. Lineage (NCBI taxonomy): Bacteria > Bacillati > Bacillota > Clostridia > Eubacteriales > Clostridiaceae > Clostridium > Clostridium sp. DFI.1.208. The sequence goes on from NZ_JANGCA010000058.1 coordinate 2,410, forward strand.
CCTCTTCGGAATTGTAAAGCTCGGTATCATCAAATTCAAAGGATACAACGTTTTCATTTGCCACATTAGCGGCCTCTCTGGCTTTGATTTCCGCATAGTAATAATCAATGGCGCGATCGATTGCTGCCTTTTCACACAGACATACGGAGATGTTCATGCCGGTTACCAGACGAACATCCTCGATTCCGTAGAAATTCAACGGATCACTTGTTACCACCGTCAGGCGTCCATTGTTTTCACTGATGGCGATCAGATTATATTTCTGTGCCAGTGTCTTCGGTATTTTTGCAACAGCATCCACTTCAATTTTTTCTTCGTTCAAATCAACCATCGGCTCATTCAGTTTATCACTCAGTGCCTTCAGCATCTGGTTCTCACTGATAAAGCCTAAATCAATCAAATGCTGCCCAAGACGCTTGGAACGATCTTTTTTCTGTTCTGCAAGAGCCCGCTGCAGCTGTTCTTCATTGATGTAGCCGTAATCCTTCAGCACTTCACCTATTGGTATGTTTTTCATAAAACACGCTCCCTTTATTTACCATGATAAATCACATTTTGGTTTGTAACCCGTATCACTTATCAAATCATCAACACTATCGTATCCATTAGACCATAAACCAGGAGCTGTTGCTGGAGAATAACCTGGAGTGATAAATCGTAATTGATAAGCTTGATAAAATTTACCATCTGTGAATTTGATAATATCACCTGGAAAATATGTAGATTGATCATCATAATCCACTTTCAATTTTTTATAAAGATATGTCCCTATTCTATCTGGCGGATTCCCCGCATCTGATGTAATCCCTGCATGACTCGTTACTCTATACCAGATATTAGAATCTTCTGGGTATTCAATAATTGTACCTGCTTTGTAGTATTGACCTATCTGCCAAACACCTTTTATATTATCAGTAGTACCACAACGTTCTTTCTCACCGCCAACAGTCCAATCGCCTTCTTCCTTCTCATCAACTTCACAAAAATCCTTATGCTTATGTTCTTCAATAATCTCTTTCAATTCTGTGGAACTTAATTTATGCCATTTTTTATTTTCATTATCCGGTGATTCATTACTGTTATTGATATCCGCTGTAGCTTGATAATATACGTTCGTAATTTGGTATATAACAACATCCTTTGCTTCATAGCTGGCTCCTTTAACCCAATATGGAGGATTAACCGGCTTCCATGCATTTCCATCATTATCAAAAGGATTATTTCCACTTTTCGCATCCTTTACTGCGCGATATGTAACGCCCAGATAGTCAACAAACTCACCCTTTTTATAATCATGGCTTGCAAGCCATGTCCCCTTATTATTTCCTGCCTCACCGGGTTTGGTAACCGCTTCATCTTTGCATTTTAATTCATCGTATACGGTACCTTCAAATGAAGGATCATCATAATCAATATCCGGATATTCATAGTCGGGATCATCCTCAATATGTAGAGAGCCGTTAACCTTATAGTAAATTTTATATCCTGCCTCTGTGCTATTGTGATCTGTAATATCTACCTGTCTACCCTTTATTCCTGTGTTAACAATCGCTTCCCCCCTCTTATCCTTTGCTCTTATATTAACCAGTTCCAAAGTAGCGGCGGTTTTGTAAGCCTGCTTATTATCATCAGTAAATGCAAAGGATAGATCTAAGCGATAATTATCACTATAGCATTTTGCAGTTATTTTCAGTTTTCTCCCTCTATAAAAATCTTCATTATATACGGTTGTATCATCCTTCATCAGGCGATGATCGTCATTGACTGAAATCCAATGCCAATCATCGGATTGATCTGGCTTTTGCGTGGCAATCTGCACTTCATTCGCATAAATCAATTGCCCTCTCACATAGGATGAAATAGCATCTACCGCCTGTTTCTCATAATTACTCTGTGCGGTATGATTAAAATACCCCATACTATTTAAAAGCAAGCCACCTGCTATGACCATCAGAATAGAGGACAGCAGTAGAATAACGATTACTTCAATCAACGTCATACCTTTTTTATCTAAGTGCATCCCTGCCGCCTCCCTTCTATCATTAGCTTACATTTTTCCACATGGAGTCTGTATTATCTCTATTAAATTCTGCATGGATATCCAGGACTTTCCACCCATTTTTAGGATTCTTAACAATATCTTTCATATCTGACCAAGACTTGATATAACCGTTATTTTTAACATCATACAGCACTTTCCCATCCGATGAAGAAAAAGCAACTTTAATTCTATAAGCATCCTGATCACAATAATACCATCGATCATTATCATAGTCATAAATTATATAGAGATAATCATCAAAATCTATACTTGTATCCACCAACCTATCTCTTTGATTTAACATGATCAAGAGACCTCCATGTTCATGTTGTAACTCACCTTTTGTTATTTCCCACGGATAATATGGAAATACATAAACATCCTGTGCTCCCAGCTTTGAACGATAGCTATTCGGAAGAAGTTCTTTTGGAAATTGCATCCATTTAGATGACATCAGAATATGCACTTTTTTCAAAGAAGCGTTATATGAATTTCCGCTTTCCATAACTTCGTGTTCTTCTTTCGCTTTCTTTATCGATTGATAAAATTCATCCAGATTAGACTTAAATTCCTTATAAACCGATGTATCCTTTACTTTTTCCTGATTGCCTGGTTCCTCCAGTGCCTTTAAATGTACCTTGTCATCGTCTTTTACGTTCAATATGGATATATTTCTAGTAACCGGCACACTCCCCTGATCTGATGAAATCGTATAGGTTACACTGCTTGTATGTATTTGAATATTCTCCACCACATCGTTTTTCATTGTTTTTTCTGCATAGGAAAGAAGCATATCGCTGTTGTTTTTAATTGTGCTTGAATTCCCCATAATTCGCAATACTGCGGAAAATCCTCCGAATAGCGTCAAACTGGCGATGGAAAGAATCGCTAGAGCTGCAATCATTTCAATTAAAGTCATACCTCTTTTATTCATTTCCATCACCTCTTCCTTTAATCAACACATCGTTCTGGTATAAAATACGTTTTTTTGAAATTTTCCCATTTAACAACTTCATCTGAAGCTGTTTCTCCTTTATCTTGGCTATAATTCAATAGCGTCAATCCATTATATGGCTCTCCTTTGGCATTCGTAACATCATACCAGTGCCCTGTTTCAATATCAAACACCAAATACGCTCTCCAATCACCTGATTTCATATTTGATTCTGTATTTGCGTATATCAATGATGTTTTCTTACCATTTGTACAGAATGTTTTCATATATAAAGGAATTGACTTCATATGATCCGACAGGTTTCCAGCTGCAGAAACATCAAATACAGGTAATGCTTTTTTATAAATACCAGTATATATATATTCTCTCATACGATCATTACTATAATATCCATTATTTGCATAATTTTTCCATGATTCATACTCTGCGATCATTCGTTCATATATTTCAGAATCGCTTTTCACATATTCCTGCATTGCTTGATTACTTGTACATGCTGCTTCGTATAGAGGTGTTAAATGCGACATCATAATCTTCGCATTCTTGATATTGATATTTTCCTGTACCTCAGCACCCTGTCCCTTATAGTATTTTAATAGCTGCCATTTTTTTAAATCACCGGTTCTTCCCAGCTGCATATCGGCATTCACAGTTTCCTTCTGCTCTGCATAATCTACAGTAACCGATATCGTAATTTTACCACGGATATCTTTATCCTTATCCACTTTGACACGGGAAATTTTCGCTTCTGTCACCTTCCCAATCTTAGATGCTTCCGGAATATCAATATTCAGTGGTGTCGATTGGTTTTCCTCTTCCGGTATCATAGCGATATAATCACTGTTGTCCAGTTCAATTTTCTCAACAATATTCTGAATAACACCCTTTGCCGTCAGATAAGCCTGACGTTTGCTGTTGTTGTTTACACTTCTGTTATAGTAAGAATATGAAATACCCAGTGCAGCCGCAACGGTTATCATCAAAACCATGATGACAGTGATTGCCCACAACAATGCAGATCCCTTCTGATTTTTTCTCATATTCTCACCTCTCTATATTTAGATCATAAACAGCTTAAATGTAATCGTTGTTGTCATTTCCTCATCATCTTCAGAATAGGTGATTCCCGACACCTTCAATGATTTTGTCGTCCTTACATCATCCACCAGTGTCTGAACATCCGATATTGCACCGGACACACTCAGATTCACATTATAAACCTTCAGTTCTCCGTCCTTGCTCTTGGAAGAAGCCCCCTTTTTCTGCTGCAGCTGATATTCGGTATAGCTCACAATGTCTTCCTTATCAGCTTCTGCAATACTCAGGCTGACAGGAGTTAAGCCGTGCTCAATCGTCATAGAGGTGATAAGATTATCAACATCCTCCTTATTCATTTCTTCATAGAATTTATTCTTGATATTCTTTAACTCCTCCGAGGTCTCTTTCAGCTGCTTATCCAGATCGCCATAATTGATAATCGATGCTTTCGCTGACTGCAGCTCCAGCTGTGCAGTATCATAATCAGCTTTCAGCGTAGTATGCTTTTCCAAAGCCGGCAATAGCATCCAAAACAGCCCTCCGGCAAAAATGATAATACATAATAAAACATACAGCAGTATTTTCTCTCTCTTTGTTAATGTCTGCATACCTTCACCTACTTCAGTTTACAGAGGACAGTAGCTGAATATACCGTCGTCGTCTGTTTATTAGCTTGTGCATTTGTTTCCTTTGTTTTATTTAACAAATCCAGCAGCTGCTGTGCTGCGGATTCTGAATCGCTTTTCGTATCCGCATCTTTTTCTGTATTGTCATTTACATTTTCTGTCGCTTTCTCATTGGTTTCTGCCGTCTTTGTCGTTTTCTCTGATTGCGCATATCCCGCATAGTCAACAGCTTCAAAAGTCTTACTCTTTTTCAGTCTTCTGACGAATTGTTCCGTATCCTGGGATGTAAGAGATTCCACCTGCAGCGTCACAATCTGAGTTTCTCTTTGATAAGACAGGGATACAATGGAGGTATTCACATCCGAAGCAATCAATATCTGATCAAATGTATTCTGACTCAGCTGCGGATAGGACTGAATGTCCTTATGCAGAGTCTTATATTTCTCTACATCATTCATCGCCTTCTGCAGGGACTGGTATTTCTCCAAATCCGGATCCTCTGCAATCTGTTTCTGCACCTGCTTTAATTCTGCCTTTGCTGCTGCAATATCAGAATCCAATGCATGATTCTGGTAGGTTACGATACCAAACCAGGATAGCAGGATAACTGCTGCAGTAATGGGAAAAGCCAGATATTTCAGGGCACTGGCATAAGGAGAAGCTTCTTTCTTCTGTTTATAGACCTTCAGTAAATCAATATCTTTATTTCTCAATCCATTTTGAAACATCTCCTTCACCTCACTTTCTGATTAGACATCCTACGGGAAACACATAATCATGCAAATGGAAATCGTGATAGGAATCCTGTGTCACATAGACAATCTTAGAATCCGGAAATTGATCAGCCTGCAAATTCAGATTGTTGCGTATACTTTCAAACACCATAAGCTCCTCCGCATCATCCAAACCGCAAAAATAAGCTCTTTCCACAGGGTATGGACTCTGCTTGGATTTACTAAACTGTATGAGCTGTGATATATTACTGTTCATTTCTGAAATAAAGGCCTGTGTCCCACGTTCTGAAAACAGACGTGTTCTATTCGAGAAGGTATAATGGTTCCTTTCAAACAAATAAGAGGATACATTATTGCCATCCAGAACTGATACGATATACGTTTTCCCTGTTAAGTCTGCCAGCTCCTGTGTCAGCTTATGGAGAGCATTGATGGATATATCAACGCTTTTAAGCTTGATTCCAGCTGCTTCAAACAGCTCTATGTAGCTTGTCAGCAGCTTCCTCTCTGCTGCACAGCATAGAATTTCGCCGCCTTTTTTCTCTTCTTCTTCAAATGATGGCTGCAAAACGCTGTAATCATAAATCAAATCCTCATAGCTACCATCAATATCAGATAATTCATCCTTTGCGACCTTCAGCAGCTCCTTTTTTGACAGCAGCGGAACCCGTATGTTTTTCACCAGAATCTGCCCGCTGTCAATCACGAGTCTGGTTTCCTTTAATCCGTTTTCATGCAGCTCCTTCAAAATGTCTAGGATGGAGGTATCATCCGTAATTACACCATTGATCATTGCTCCTTCTTCCAAAGGATATTCATGAAACGCTTCTACCTTTATCATATCTTTCTTATCACATGATCCGTAAATCATCTGTACAGCATGTGATGATATAAATAATACATATTCTTTTACCATAAGCTTCTCCCTTTACTTTAGACTTGCTGGATTCTGATACATCTGATAGATTGGAAGCAATACTGCAAGCATAACACACAATACAATCAACGCCAGAATTATAATCATAACCGGTTCCAGCAATGTGACCATACGCTGAGATGCGGCCTCGGATTCATAATCAAAATCATCAGCCAGAGATGTCAGCATCGTCTCCAGACGCCCGCTCTCTTCCCCTATATAAATGGAGCTTGCAAGCTTAGAATCAAATCCATCAATTTTCTGTATGCTCTGTGACAGAGAGGTTCCGTTCCTCACCATGTTTACGACCCCATCGAATTGTGATTCTATATATTTATTTCCTATGGTATTACGAATGATCTGCATACCATTGATAATGGAAATACCGCTTGTATACAGGGAACACATATTTCTTGCGAAACGCGCTGTATAGATAATGCAAAGCAGCTTACCGATTTTGGGAATGCGCAGCTTCATTTTGTCGAAACGATACCGCACCCTTTCTATGCGAAGCAGCGTTGTAATCAATGCAAATATACATAGAATACCGACGAGAAGCCAGTACCAGTAATGTATCATAATCTGCGAAAGACCATTTACAATTTTCGTAATCACCGGCAAATCCATTCCCTCAAACACGCTTGAGAAGCTTGGAATAATCCATGTAAATACAACGATGATAACAAAGACAGTCACACATAACAGAATAATCGGATAGATCATGGCATTGCGTATCTTTCGTTTGATATGATCATCCTTTTCATACTGCAAAGCCATCGTCATAGCGACCTTTTCCATCTGCCCGCTGCTTTCTCCGGTTCGATACATATTGATCATAAGCTCGGGAAATGCCTTGCCTTCAGATTCCATAGCCATAGACAGGGTCTGTCCCTGCTGCAGCTTGCGGTACATATCCGTGTAAATACTTTTGATTTTCGGTTTGCTTTCTCTTTGCACCAGGATAGACATTGCACGTATCAGGCTGACACCGGACCCAATCATTGCTCCCAGCTGGCGCGAAAAATCAGACAGCTCCTTCAGCGTCAGTTTATACGTATTCTGCTGTGTATTTGTCACATCCTTACAGTCAATCAGATACTGCTCCTTAGAACGCAGAAAAGCAGCAAGCTCATTCCTGCTGTTTACCTCCATTTTGCCTGTAATTCTTTTGGAATTTATATCCTTTGCCGTATATTTATAAACCGCCATACCTGTATTACCTCCAAGCCAGTTTTATAATCCAAACAATGATAAATAAGCCTGTATCAGATTTTCCCCATATAGGAACGCCACCATAATTCCTGCACACAAATAAGGGCCAAAGGCGATATGCGCACCGCTTTCCGTTTTCCTTGATAAAAGCAGATAAACTGCATAGCTTCCGCCAATCAGTACGGAGATAAAAAATGCAAGAAGGGTCAGCTTCCACCCCAGCAGAAAGCCGGCTACAGCAATCAGCTTGATATCTCCACCACCAAAGCAATCCGGAATCAGAAGCGTCAGCACATACATCGGAAGACTAATAACGAAGAAGCCAATTATTCTTGACAGAAATGCTGTTTCCGGATGTAATACTGTGAAAATGCCAACAGGAACAATTAAAGCGATAATTAGACCATTTGGTATTGTCATAGTATCAAAGTCAATCATGGTGATTGTTAAAAGAATCATGAATACCGCAAATACAAGAATGGTATCCCAGGAAAAGCCATAGGTATAGAAACAAAACATCCCGATACAGCCGCCAAGAACCTCCAGTATAGTTTCACGTGCTGAAATCTTACTACCGCAGTATCGGCATTTCCCTTTCAGAAACAGATAGCTGAACACTGGAAACAGGTCATACCACTGCAGCTGATGATGGCATGCAGGGCAAAAGGATCTTCCCTTTACAAAGGATAGGCCCTGTGGAAGCCTCCATATTACCACGTTTAAAAAGCTGGTGATACAGATTCCAATCAGGAATGCATATAGATATAGTAGTAATATTAAAGAGTCCATTATCTCACCATCTTTCTTTAGGTTAACATGTAAATATAAAGCCTCTTGAAAGAGGCTTTATATTTAATCAAATCTATTGTTTTTTCTTAATATCTGTTTGTGTTGCAGTATATTCATCACTAGAGCCTACTACTTTAATAGTACAACTGTCTATTTTCTTATCTGTCAATTCACACACAATGCTTTCAACAGCACCTTCAGGATATTTAGCCGCAGCGCCTTCACCGGTTTTAGAAAGACCTAACTCGCCATTTATGGCATCAACATTATTAACTTTCTGTTTCAAATCATCATTAGAAATACCTGGATTTTCTCCAATTTGACTTGTCGCATAAGACTGTGCTGCAACATAACCTGCCCTTACCTGAGACTGCACTTTCGTTTCTGCTGCCTCATTGATATACTTCATAACAGCCGGTACAGCCAGCGCCATCAGGATACCGACGATAACCAGAACCACGATGATTTCAACCAGCGTAAATCCCTTCTTGTTCTTCTTCAAATTCTTAACGTTCATTTTTCTCTTCTCCTTTTTTCAGCAGGCAATACTTCACAAGTTATAATTTATGAAACAGGTGATTTTCAAAATCAGCTGTTTTCCATGCAGTATCTGCAAAAAAGCATCCATCATCACCTGTGAATCATGCTATTCCCCACTCTACAATGTATTAGGTTCATAAACATGAAAGGTGTGAAAACTCAGCCATATTTTCACAAAAGCCCCTTTTGGTATTGCCAAAATCTTAACATTTATATTATAGCATAGAAAAAACACGGAAAGTTTTTTTTGTCAAATTTTTATATCGTTTTTCATTTATAAGCATTCAAACCAAAACTTCGTGTGATACTAATGTGATATTCATTTTATATTCTTTCTGCCTTGACACCACTTTTATAAGCCGTATCACTTTTTAAACGCATACATGCAGATGCCTGCCGCTACAGCAACATTTAAGGATTCAAAGGTGTGCATCTCGATAAACACATGGGTATCGGCCAGACGCAGAACCTCCTCGCTGACGCCCTTTCCCTCATTACCAAAAACAAGTGCAAATGCTTCAGGTACTGCCACCTCACGAAGTGCTGAGGCATTGTGTAGAGACGTCGCAAGAATCCTGCTTCCCCGCTGCTTCAATTCCATCAGCATGGCATGTACATCCCCCCGTATCACCGGAATGTGAAACAAGGCCCCCTGTGTGGAACGAATCACCTTTTCATTATAAATATCGCAGCTGTGTGCAGACAGCAGGACAGCATCATATCCGAAGGACAGCGCTGTGCGAATGATCGTTCCGACATTTCCCGGATCCTGCACATCATCCAGTACGATGACCCGCTGCCCATAATCCGCCTCACTGTATTGCGGCATGTGGCATACCGCCATGATCCAGGTACCGGAAACACTGCTTTCCAGCTTCCGCAAAATTTCCGGCGTGACCTCATACACCGGAAACTGCTGAAATGGATGCGGTTTTTCTCTTTCAACGATGATGCACTCCACCAGATTTGCCCGTACAGCCTCTTCGATCAGATGCTCCCCTTCAATCAGAAATCTGCGTTCCTTTTCCCGATACTTTTTCTCCTTGTATTTCGCCCACTGCTTTACTTTTGCATTGGTCAGTGATGTTATTTCCATAATGCGCTCCTTATGTTTAAACCGCCATGCTTTCACGCGGCTTTCCTTCATTTCATCTCTTCCGTTATTGTACTGTATTTCACACGGCTTTTCCATAGAAAACAACAACTCTTTTTATAAAAATACGAAAAATGACAGACAAACCGCTGTTCATCTGTCATTCATCATTTCCTCATTATGCAACTTATGCCGCTGACTACTTCAACACCTCTGCACAGCGCTCACAAAGACCGTCCTCGGCATGGGATGCTGTAATATTCCAGCATCTAGGACAAACCTTGCCTTCACACTTCTCAATCGCCACGCCGCAAACCTCATACTGCTTCAATTTGTCCACGGAGAAGCTGACCTTTGAAACAATCAGCCACTGGTTGAAATGATTTCCGCACAGCTTCTCAATCAATGCACGGTCTTCATCACTCACATTCACGATAACATGCGCTTCCAGAGATTTTCCGATCACCTTTTCCGCACGTGCTTCCTCCAGCGCCTTGAAAATATCCTGACGAATTGCCATCATGCGTTCCATATCCGCTTTGATTGCATCTGCGTTGTGCACATCCAGCGGCTGCGCAAAGCTTCCCAGATGGATACTTTCCGCTTCTGTATGGAAGAAATCATTGACCTCCTCACAGGTATGCACAAGGATTGGTGCCCACAGTCGTACCAGGGTATTGACCGCATGCCACAGCACCGTCTGTACCTGACGGCGTCTTGGGGAATCCTTTTTCTCGATATACAGAATATCCTTCGTATAATCCATATAATACGCAGACAGCTCATTTGTCATCAGGTTGCTCAGCATATTGGTGATATCCGCAAAACGATATTCCTTATACGCCTTGATCGCCTTTTCATTCACTTCATTCAGCAATACCAGAATATACTTATCAAGCTCTGGCAAATCCTGGATAGCTACAAGGTCTTCCCTTGTGAAATCCTCTTCCGGATTGACATTGGCAAGCATGAAACGGAACGTATTGCGCACCTTGCGATACTGCTCGCTGATCTGCTTTAAAATCTCATCGGACATACTGCAGTCTGCCTGATAATCAACACTTGTCGCCCACAGACGCAGGATATCCGCGCCATATTTCTTCGTAATTTCTCCCGGCGCTACCGCGTTCCACTGTGATTTGCTCATTTTCACACCCTTGCCATCCATAACAAAGCCGTGGCTCAGCACCTGCTTGTAAGGAGAACGCCCGTGCACTGCCGTACCGATGATTAAAGAGGAGTTAAACCATCCGCGATACTGATCGCTTCCCTCAAAATACAGATCGGCAGGATAACCCAGTCCGCGTTCCATCATAGCACCGGTATGAGAGCTACCGGAGTCAAACCATACATCCATCGTATCGGTTTCCTTGCGGAATTCTCCATTCGGAGAGCCCGGGTGCGTGTAGCCCTGCGGTAACAGCTCCTTTGCCTCCTTCTCAAACCAGATATTGCTGCCATGCTCTTTGAACAGCTTTGCCACATGGGCAAATACAGCCTCATCCATGATCGGCGTATCATCCTCTGCATAAAAAATCGGAATCGGTACACCCCATGCACGCTGACGGGAAATACACCAGTCACCGCGGTCAGCGATCATATTGTGCATACGCTGCTGTCCCCACTTCGGAATCCAGTCCACATTTGCAATCTCTGTAAGCAGCTTTTCACGAATTTTATCAATGGATGCAAACCACTGTGTGGTTGCTCGGAAAATAATCGGCTTCTTTGTTCTCCAGTCATGCGGATAGGAGTGTGTGATAAATTCCAGCTTCAACAGCGCACTCAGCTCATCCAGCTTCTGCGTAACCGTTTTGTTGGCATCATCGACATACTGTCCCTTCAGCCAGTCTCCGGCATCCTCCATCATGCAGCCGTGCTCATCCACATTACAATAGGCAGGCAGGCCGTATTTCTGTCCGATGAAGAAGTCATCGGCACCAAAGCCCGGTGCAGTATGTACACAACCGGTACCTGCATCCGCCGTAACGTGATCTCCCAGAATAACCAGAGATTCACGATCATACAATGGATGCTGGCAGGTGATCATTTCCAATTCACTACCCTTGAACGTCGCAATCTTTCGCTTCTGCTCAAGTCCGAATTTCTCCCAAAGTGCATCGACCAGCTCTTCCAGAACAATCAGCTTGCCCCTCTCGCTTTCAACCAGCGCATAGGTATAATCCTTATTCAGACAGATTCCCAGATTGGCAGGAATGGTCCACGGTGTCGTTGTCCAGATAACAAACGATGTATCGCTATCCAGGATACCCTTGCCGTCCTTGACCGGGAATTTCACGAAAATTGTCGGACTCTTGATATCCTTATATTCAATCTCCGCTTCCGCCAGTGCCGTTTCACTGGAAGGACTCCAGTAGACCGGCTTCAACCCCTTGTAAATCAAACCATCCATCGCCATCGATGCAAAAATTTCTATCTGATGTGCTTCAAACTCCTTTGTCAGTGTGATGTAGGGATGATCATAATCGCCGACAACTCCCAGCGATAAAAATCCCTTTTTCTGACGCTCAACCTGTTCCATAGCATAGTCATAGCACAGCTTGCGGAAATCAGACAGCTCCATTTCCTTGCGGTTATGCCCCAGCTTCTGGATTGCTGTTTCAATCGGCAGACCATGGGTATCCCATCCAGGTACATACGGTACCTTGTAGCCTGCCATATAGCGGTTACGGACGATGACATCCTTCAAAATCTTATTCAGGGCATGTCCTAAATGGATGTCCCCATTCGCATAGGGAGGCCCGTCATGCAAAACAAACGCTTCACAGCCCTCACGGTTCTCCAGCATTTTTTCATAGATTTCGCCTTCCTTCCAGCGTTTCTGAAAGCCCGGCTCCTTTGTCGGTAATTTTCCACGCATCTCAAACTTTGTTTTCGGCATTAACAGTGTGTCCTTGTATTCCATATCAATTTCCTCCTTTTACGAAAAAAAGACGCCTTATATCTAAGGACGTCTTGTAACGCGGTACCACCTTAGTTCACATGCTTCTCATGTGCCCTCAGCTTATAACGACAAGCGTATCGTATTTCCCTACTGCTTTCAGGAAATCTGCTCCAAAGTGATATCTTCTATATCCTTCCTACCGACTTTCACCAACCGTCAGCTCTCTTCAAGTCCACATATAGAAGCAGGTCTTTATCTCAGCATTTATATTTCTTTTTTCAATAAATCAAGATCCGGTATCTCCGGAGCTTCAAAATCATCCAGTGCCTGTGTGATTTTCTGCAGCTCCTTGCGCATACTGCCCTTCAGATCATTTGCCTCATCACCAAGGCGTGCCACTTCCATTAAAATTCCACGCGCCATCATCAAAGCTTCCTTCACAATGGCATCAGCGTTGCGGTGCGCCGTATCGACGATCATATTTGCTTCCTTCATCGCCATGCGTGTCATTTCATCCGCAGCTTTTTCTTTGACCTCGAGATTCTCACTGACATCCCGGTAGCGCATTTCCAGCTCCTGATATTCTCTGGTTAGTTCTTCTTTCAGTAAGTTGGCTTTTTCCAGTTTTTTCTGAAGGCTTTCCATCTGCAGCTTCTGTGTCTGAATGTAATCCTCCACCTGATAGCGATTATATCCATTTTTCATTGTATCAAATGCGTATCTGTCCATAATCCCTCTCCTATTCACTGATACATGCCAACCTCAATGACAAGATTTCCCTTTTTTGTTTCCTTCACAACCTCTTTCAGCTGGAATCTTCCATGTCCGCGAATGGAAATAACACAAGTATTATCGCACAAATAGGATGTTTGTTCAAGTATTACATGATCAACTTTTACCTGTCCGCCACGTATGAGGACTGCCGCCTTCGCCCGGCTGAGCTTTGCAATCGCAGATACCAGCGTATCCAGACGAAGAGAGGATACGATCATAGTTTTATATGCAATCCTTGGCTCATAGCTGACAGACTCGTCACTAGGCTCCAGATGAATGCCGCAGTGCTTGATTTTCGTCAGATTGGCAGTTACATAATTTCCGATATCCGGATCCACGAACATATGCACCACATCCTGATCGACGATGAGATCTCCGGTTTTCTCCCGCTCGATTCCCAGATTCATCAAAGCCCCGAGCACATCCCGGTGCGTCAGCTTTTCAAAGCCGGAGGAGACTGCCGCCTTCAAATGAAGAACCGGAATCTGTATCTCCTCCTCCCAGGGCAGAAATGCAAGCCGGCAGCGTTCGGCCTGCGCATAGCCGCCTTCCTTGCGATACAAAATCTGATGTCCGCAGAAGCGTTCGGCAATCCGTATCTGATCAGGCGAAAAAAAGGGTGTAACAACAACCCGGTTCCAGCGTTCCATTCGATCAATCTGATCCTGAAGGCGCCGGACGAATTCCTCGTTACCCCGATAATGCTCTATTGCGACAGACAATGGTTAGTCTTCCTCGCTTGCGTCAAGGCTGATTTCTCCATGTACTGCCACGCTGCGCGGTGTACATAGTATCACATTATGCCCGATTTTCTGAATGCTTCCATCCAGAGCGAAGATTACACCGGTTAAAAAATCGATGGTACGCTGTGCATAGTCCCGCTGCAGCTTGTGCAGATTGACAACAGCCGCCTTGTTTTCTTTCAGCCGTTTGGCGATTTCTTCTGACTCATCAAAGGAACGAGGCTCAAACAGAACCATTTTCGTATCGGTTGGCAAGTGATTTACTTTTGATTTCGGTCTTTCATATTCGGAAATAGAAGGAGTATCATCTTCCTGTTCTACTTCTAAAACGTCATCTTCATCCATTGGCGCTATAAATTCTTTGAATTTCTGACTGATGCTCATTTACGCGTCCCTCCTATACATTATCTATATTCTAGCACAAAAACCCCTTTATAAAAAGGGATTTTTCATGAAATTTATACAAGTCGCACAATCTGTTTCAAAAGCCTGCCTTTTTGTAAAAAACCATCAGCATCGAAATTTCACAAGAATAACATCACCCGCGATGTTTTCGATTTCCTGTGTTGGAATCTCGATTTCATCACACGGAAAGAACCAGGGAAACAGCTTTTTCACAAAGGACTGCGTAGGATGTACAAATATGGAATGGATCACGTACGTGCACGGATCGAATTCCACATCATTGACGAGTCCGATCATACTGCCATCCATCACATTGATAACCTGTCTTCCGCAAATATCCGTATATTTCAATTCTATCACCTGTTTTAGTATATGCCCGGTCTCTGCTGATGTTGCCTAGGAATCAAATTCTTTTTTCAAAACCGCGATGGCATTTTTCTCCAGACGCGATACCTGTGCCTGTGAGATGCCCAGCTCTCCGGCAATCTCGGTCTGTGTCATATCCTGATAATAGCGTTTCTGTATGATATCCAGCTCCTTGCCCTTTAAGCGGGTCAGACTGCGCTTTAAAGCCATCAAATTGTTCAGATGTTCGATTTCGTCCTTATCATCCTTGATCTGATCCAGCAGATACAGCTCATCTCCATCGGAATTGTATACCGGCTCAAAGATGGACAGCACACTCTGTGTGGAATCCAGTGCATCTACAATATCCTTTTCCTTTACCTCCAGCTGCTGTGCAAGCCAGGAAACGCTTGGCTCCTTTTGATGCTTATGTACATATTCCTCCTTCAGCTTAAAGGCCCGGTATGCCAGATCCTTCAGATGACGGGACACACGGATCACCTGATTATCCCGCAGATAGCGCTTAATTTCACCCATGATCATCGGCACGGCATAGGTGGAAAAGCGCACTTCATGCTTCAGATCAAAGTTGTCGATAGACTTTACAAGCCCGATGCAGCCAACCTGAAACAAATCATCCATATTCTCGCAGCGGTTTGAAAAACGCTGTACAATGGACAGCACCAGCTTCAGATTTCCATTGATCAATGTTTCCTTTGCACTTTCATCGCCCTGCTGGAGTTTCACGAACAGCTCCTTCATTTCTGCATTTGTCAAAACCTTTAACTGTGCGGTATTGATACCGCTGATTTCTACTTTATAACGACTCATATGCTCTTTGCCTCCTAGTGTCTGTACTAGCAGTGTGCCCGAGCCGTTTCTTTGTTATGCGTGAATGCAGGCAGCTTTTCCTGTAAGTAATTGGAAGGAAAATAGCCTTGACAAAAGTAATATAAAAGCAGTCGGATCAAACGCCTGTCCAACTGCTTCTCAGGATATTTTTCGTATATGCGAAGATTTGCATTCCCTGTATGGGGTTTGCGAGCACGCCCAAGCAGAGCGATGCATCCATATGCTTACTGTGAGTTCTTCATCTGTACCTTCAGCTTGGCGATAATGCGCTTTTCCAAGCGGGATATATAGGATTGTGAAATTCCCAGACGCTTGGCGATATCCTTTTGGGTCAGCTCTTCATGCTGAATGCCATAGCGCATCTGCAATATCTGACGCTCCCGCTCCTTCAGAGTTGACATCGCCTCCAGAAGCTCCCGCTTATTTTCTTTTTTTTCAAATTCCTTGGTTACGACATCGTCATCGGTTCCCAGGATATCCGACAGCAGAAGCTCATTGCCGTCATAATCGATATTGAGCGGTTCATCGAAGCTGACCTCTACCTTGCGGCGGCTTTTTTTGCGCAGAAACATCAGGATTTCATTTTCTATACAGCGGGATGCATAGGTCACCAGCTTGATATTTTTGTCCCGTTTAAAGGTGTTGACCGCCTTGATCAGCCCGATGCTTCCAATGCTGATCAGATCCTCCATGAAAATCGGATTGGTTTCATAGCGCTTTGCGATGTATACGACAAGACGAAGATTATGTTCAATCAGTGTATTGCGGGCCTCCTCATCCCCGTTTTCCAGAGCAATCAGCGCAGCCAGCTCCTCCTCCTTGTCCAGCGGTTTGGGAAGTACATCATTTCCCTGGATGTAATAGACCTCCATGACATCCTGTTTCACAAATAAAAAGCGAATGAGTTGCAGCATTTTTTTCATCATCATCACCCCAGTGTCATCATATTCATGTTCAGCAATACTTCGCAGTTCAGCGGAAGGCTTACATGGTTTCTGCAGCAGATCAGCACCCTGTGCTTATGGCATCCCTCTATTGCCGCCATGCAGGCATAGCAGCGTATGACAGAGGTATCGTCAACGGTATTCATTACTACCAATTCTATGTCCTGTTTCTTAAAATATGCCTCATAGGAGGAAGAAACAAACAGGACCGGTATCCCTTCATAGCTCAACAGATTACCGCTGTCCAGCCATCCGTTCAAATGCAGCGTCGTATCCGCAAGCTCGATATGCAGCCGGTATAAGTAATTCATGCGTGCCAGCATATCCTTCCATTTTACATGCAGCAGCGCAAACAAAAGCACATAGATCAGCCACAGCCAGTATACAGCTGCATGAAGAGGTACAAACCAGAGAAAGTTATGAAAACCGCCCTGATAAAACGCGAAGGATGTCATGTACCAGAGCATGCGAATCACCTGCATCATCATCCAGCTTTTTGCGCAAAAGCGAAACTGCCAGAAAAAAAAGACGATTTCTTCAAGCACGAGGAGCACCCACGAGCCGGGAAAGAACAGCAGGCAGCCCGGTATGCTGAGAGCCAGCGCATAGACCAGCATTTTTCGTATCGGCAGCGGCTGTACACAGGCATAGGATGCCATTAAAAAAGACAACAGAATGGTTGCGGTGTTATGCAGCATACTGACTTCTACATAGCTCTCCATACAAGCATCCCTCCTTCATGGCACAGTATACACCTGCCGCTGTTATGAATCTGTCGATATTCGCCATACGCAAACCGATGAAAACCGGCAGGCTTCGACACTCAGACATGCATATTCGCATACTCCCGGTGCAATTCAAGAAGATTGGGCTGGATATGATGCTTTTTGCAGAATGCCACATACTGCTTCAAATACAATTCCAGCTGATCGGTATGAAAAAGCATGGTCATATCCTTGGAAAAATACGATAGAAACTCCTGAAACGATAAAAACGACATAAGCTCACCTCTATACTATGGTATGCGAGACATCCAAAAAAAGAACCCTTTCCATTCCTTTTAATGTCAGCAAGCTGCTGTATCCGATGCAAGTCGATAATAAAAAAAGCCTTCTCCCTAAGAAAAATCGAGAAAGCAGGTGCGCCTCCGTGTGCATTCCCATATTGCTCCATAGCATATTCAACACGCATGCCGTTTATGAAGCTCTCATGATGCATGTTCGCGAATTCTATGGCATACGCCTGTTCATCGCTGTACCCCCCTTCAGAAAATGACCGGTTGTCTGCAGCATACTGTGCTTTCAACAAAGCGACACGAGACTATGCGCAATCTTGCAGAAGCTTTCAGTTCGTTTCTACTTGCAGAAGCTTTAGCCTGTTTCTATAGGAATCAGCATGCCGCCCCTTCCAGAATTTATGCAAGCACGCCTCATGCCATCTGCACAGAAGTCATGATTGTAAATCCCCTATTGCCGAAGATATCTGGCAAACGCAGACATAGCAAAATACCATTGCGAACGCAATGGTATTTTATGTAGTGATGCTCATCATCTTTTAGTTTGTGAAATTATCGAAATATCCCTGTACGAGTACGATTGGTGTTCCTTTATCTCCGGAGCCGCTGGTCAGGTCACAGAGTGAGCCGATCAAGTCCGTAAGACGTCTTGGCGTTGTTCCCTGAGAAGCCATGTTTCCTACCAGGTTGTCTTCCTTTTCGCGGATTTTCGCCTCGATTGCCTTCTGCAGCTCCTCTCCCTTCAGCTGTGCAAAATCATTGTCTGCCAGATATTTCAGCTTCAGTTCATTCGGAGTGCCCTCCAGACCTGCGGTGTATGCAGGAGAAACGCAAGGATCCGCAAGCTCCCAGATTTTTCCGACAGGGTCTTTAAAGGCACCGTCGCCGTACACCATAACCTCCACATGCTTTCCGCATGCCTGCAGTATCTGCTTCTGGATCGCCTGTACCAGAGGCTGACAGTTTCTTGGAAACAGCTTCACCATATCCTCCGTGGATTTATTGGAGCCCAACAGACCGAAGGCTTCATTGTATCCGGAGCCGTCAATGGACGCTGTCATAATATCATCCAGACCGCAGACGCGCTCAGCACCGTTTGCTTTCAGAATGCGTTTTGTTCTTGCTCTTGTGTGAATGTCACAGGTCAGAACATTTTTTGTATACTTAAGGATTTCCTTTGGATGGTTGGCGAAAATAATTTCCACCTCAGCACCGCAGGAGCGGATCAGATCACCATAGTAGCTCACATAGTCAACACCGGTAAATTCATGACGGTTTTCACCAAAGAGCTTACGATATGCTTCCAGGCTCAGGACATCGCTGTACGGATTGATTCCCGCTTCATCCAGCTTTTCAATGGATACCAGCTCGTTTCCAACCTCATCACTTGGATAGCTCAGCATCAGAACAACCTTCTTCGCACCCTTTGCAATTCCCTTCAGGCAGATTGCAAAACGGTTACGGCTCAGGATTGGGAACATAACGCCGATGGTTTCTCCTCCCAGCTTTTCCTTTACATCTGCAGCAATCGCCTCCACAGACGCATAGTTTCCCTGCGCTCTGGCAACAATGGACTCCGTTACCGCAATAACATCACGGTCCCGCAGCGCAAAGCCCTCCGCTTCCGCCGCCGATAGCACACTCTGTGAAACGATGGCAGCCAGATCATCTCCTTCACGGATAATCGGGCAGCGCACACCTCTGGATACCGTTCCTATTTTTCTTTCCATAATCTCTAACACCTTTCTTTACTTTGTGTATCTTCCATCTATTTCAATCACCTATGTGATTTGAAATCCTGATAACGCAAGAAAAACCGCAGCTTGTACGGTTCGTCCTACCAGAAAAACTTGCTTTTCTTCTGCTTCTGCGGCAGAAATTCAAATTGTACATCCACTGTGTCAGCCTCTATGCTCAGCAACGCATAGCTGGGACCTCTTCCATCCCTGCTTCGCCACAGGGAACCTGGATTGATCAAGCGGATCCCGTCCACCGTTTCATCCGCCGCGATATGCGTATGTCCATAGCAGACAATATCACAGCTGCGATCCCTTGCGGCATCCGCCATCTGCTGGCTTCTGCGAGAATACATGAACTGATGAGAATGTACAATAAAGATACGATGAGTCCCGATACTCAAAATCTGCTCATCCGGATAATCATAAAATATATCGTTGTTACCACCAACCGTCACAAACTGGGGAAAAGCCCCCGGATCCGCATCAATATCTCCGCAGTGTATATATGCATCGGCATCGCTGTGCTTCTGCAGAACATATTCCAGCGCATCATCACGGCCGTGACTGTCACTGACTACTACTATCTTCATTTTTACCACCGCTATTATCATACCAAAAAATGCAGACATTTAGAAGTGTTTTTTTTAAATACGCTAGAACTGCACCTCATTATACGTCAAAGCGTACACCGATACCATATCTTCCTTCTGATCCTTTGGTGAAACCGTGACCCCGTCCACGCGTACCTCCACCTTTTCAATGCCGGGCAGCGCAGCAAGCGAAAGCACCAGTGCATTGTATACATCCTGCTTCACACTGCGGTTGCTGGCAAGGATGTTCTTGTTCAGATTCACAATCAGGGAGCCATCGTAAACATCAAAGCTGCTAACCTTGATATCATCGGCATACAGCGGCTGATCAAGCGCACTGGATACACTGATATCGGAAAGGATATTCTCAACGCTCGCCTTCAAGGCATCCCCCTGACTTTGTGCAACCCGCTTGCTCTTGGGAACCATATACTCATTCCCCTGTACCTTTTTTGTATAAAATACCGTCAGAGAGGCAGAGTCATGCAGTGAGGTTGTTGAGGTTTCAAAATGATTGATGCCAATGCTGCGGTTGAGAATTTCGGGAATCGGTGTCTGTGCAATCGGCATTTCGCTCAGCTGCTTTTCATTCAGATACAGCTTCACCTGTTCGATATCATGGAACTGTGTAGCACCCCATGTGATCGCCTCCAGAATACGCAGCTCGTTATCCGCATCATAATTTTTCAATGAGTCATCAAAGTACAGGGATACGATGCCGTTTTTAATGGAGGAGGACTGTAAGCTGCATTCCTTTGTAAACAGCGGCGTAAAGCCCTTGATTTCCTGCTTGCCGCTCATATAGGAGAACATGAGTGCCAGCTTATCCTCCTCACTCATCTCCTCACTGACCGGTATGGATAGCGGAACCAGCGTCTTGTCACTGTCCATCATATAAATCTGCATATGCTTCGTTTCATCCTTCGTGGAAATCACCGGAGCTGCGTTTTGTTCCTGTGCCGGAAAAAAGCGCACCGACAGATATCCGATCATGGCAATGGCTCCGAATACCACAGCCATCTGTTTTTTGAAGGTTTTCTTCATACGTTGTTCACCTCTAGTTCAATGTATGTGGCAGGAACAGAAAAAAGAACAGCACGAGACTGTTCTCAGATTGTTGACAAAAGCCTATACCTTTTCGTAAGGACATAGGCTTTTTATTGTATATAGGCAATTTTCGAAATGAAATTGTCTTTTTTTGTATATTTTGAAGGATATATTGAATTTTTTGATG
>NZ_JANGCA010000059.1:0-22253 GCF_024463855.1 Clostridium sp. DFI.1.208
TTTAACTATAGTTCTTTTCAACATATTTACATTCACAATTTCAAAGATCGAATACTATATTTTCAAGTATTTTATATTTCATACTTTTTCATAAATTACTACTTGACTTTAATATAGTTGTCTTTCTTTCCGAATGTTTGCTTCAATATGGCTGATTTTTTCCTGCAGAATATAGGAAAGGTCTTCCCCTTTATTATGCTCCAGAATATCCTTTATCTCCATGATGGAGAAATCAAGGGAGCGCAGATATTGAATCATCCGTGCTGTTTTTAAATCCTCATCACTGTAATACCGGTAGTGATTTTCAGCCTTCCGAAAGGACGGCTTCAATAGTCCCTCTGTGTCATAATATCGTAATGCTTTTACTGTAAGATTGCATAATTTGGAAAATTGACTAATCGTATACATCGTGATTCGCCTCCTTCTGCTTTATTGTAAACGTTCCTGTGCACAGGAGTGTCAAGTAGATTATAACGTATTTTAAGGAAACATACCAAAGAACAGAAAAACAGTATACGTCTCCTCTATCCGGCGTGTATACTGTTTATATGTCTTCAAAATGTGCAATTACCTCGGAGGCATCCTGCATATCCAGCAGCGTTCTGATTTCGCCATGCTCAATCAGAGCAATCAGTCTGCGATAAAAGTTCTTGATAGAACGCTCAACTTCATTTTTATTGCTTGCGGATATCACCGGCAGAAATACATGCTGTACGTACTCGTCACGTAAGATTTCCATAATAATAAATTGCGTGCACCCTTTCTTATTCATCACTTATTGCTTCATGTCAATAAAATCACAGACATATAATGAGAGCATAGAAGAGAACGGAATATATGAAAAAAACTGCTGGATTTTATTCTCCAGCAGCATTCGCAGTATTTCTTTTTTTAAATATAAACAAAATCAGAATGATTCCCACGAGTATCAATGCGATTCCAAATAGAATAAGCAGCCATAAATAGCCATCCAGAAAAGCCACAAAGAAATTATAGAAGTATTCCGGTTCCAGACGGATTCTATGTGTAAAGCCTCCCAGCAATATACCTGCCGGTAACAATGCCAGCATCCATCCGGCGCCTCCTGCCGCACTTCCAAGAAACAGAAGCGTATCCTCCTTTTTCAATTTCATACGTATTAGGAAAATCACAGAAAGCAGCAACAGCAGCACACATGCTCCAATAGCAAAGGGTAGAATTCTGTCCATCATCTGTACGCCCATCACGATATATTGAATAAACGGAAACTGTACGTATTGCTTATATCCTTTGGCATTTACTTTCACATAATTTTGCAGCCGCAGCTTTCCATCCTCATCCAGCTTCAGCTTTTCTTTTTGAATGATCTTCTGTAAATATGTGTCCAGCTTGTCCATGAAGCTCTTTTGATCCACTACAGCTGTTTTGCCTGTAAAGCTGGTGTCAATAAATGCAACTGCCTCTTTTTTTACGTCTGCTTCCTTCAAAAAACCATCATAGATGGAAGGCTGGAAGCCTGCAGCCCCCGCACTTTTTTTAAAGTCCTCGGTAAGCTCCTTCGTGACTGCTGTATAATACTCTGTTTTATCCAATGTTGATAACAAATATCCCTTATTCAGCAAGGTTGCCTTGGATATACAGACAAACAGCAGCAGGAACAGAAAGAATGCGATAAAGAAAGAAAACATACCACCTAACAGCTTTTCTCTGCGCTTCATTTAGTATCACCTACCACTCTTGGTCCGCTCACCTTATCCGCGTATACAAAGAGACGGTCTTCCTTCTCCCCTACGCCATCCAGCGGATAACAGGTAAAAAGAATCAGCTGCTCTTTGTTCTGTGAAAGATCATAAGCGGAAGTATCACTGGCATCCGCTACCTGTGATCCTGTGATCTTATATTTGAAAATTCCGTAATAGGTTTCAATCGTTATGATTTGCCCATTTTTTACGATCCCAAGATTCTTGAAATACGGTATGGTATGTCCCGCAATCATAACCGGTTTTCCGTAACCCGGTTTCCCCGATTGGATACGAATCCCTGCACCAACATACAGACATTCATCGGTAGAGCCGTAAATCAAGGGAACATCAATATCGGCTGCTTCTATCATAATCTTTCCCATGGTATCACCAACTCTTACGGATTTAATGTCCAATGCATCTAATTCCCCATCGCTCGGAAGTCCCTTTTTATCCGAATATAAATCCCTGGCAGTGCTGGAGAAATCCGGAGCCTGATCCTGCGCTATCATCTGATACAGCGATGTCACTGGACGAATGTACGGCTGTGCAATCAAAAGCATGATCAGGTATCCGATAAGAAGAAAAAATAATGGTACAGTGATCCACACCATTATTTTTCTAAAAGCCTTGTTCACGTTTATTCTTTAATAGTCTTTTTTCTGGAAGCTACGATACCAGCACCTGCCAGGATGACTGCTAAGCTACCAAAAATTGCATATGTACTTGAGAAATCCTCACCGGTTTTTTCCAGTTTTACAGCTGGTTTTATCTTATCCTTAATTGTTGGCTTTGCAGCTGGTTTCTCTTTTCCGGTTTCTTTTTCCTCTTCATAAACGACGTTCTTCTGCGTATAGATAACGTCTCCGTTGCTGTCTGTGATTGTCAGTGTATCCTTTACTGCATCATAAGCAATATTGAATCCGATTGTTTCCATCGCAGGCTTCATCAGATCAACCATTTCATTCATCAGCGCAGGAGTAACTTCATCTTCCCAGTGTTTCTCAAGGAAAGTCTGCACATTTTTCGCAGAATCCTTGATTATTTTAACATCCTTATCGCTCAGATCCACACCATCCAGATTAAAATAGTCCTCCATGGTTTTGTACTCTTCACTCGCCGGTACATATGCCAGTGTTTGACCCTGAATCGTAACACCCTTTGCCATGTAATCCAGAACATCCTGTTCCGCCTTGTTAATACCGCTGGCAGCATTGATAGGAGCAGCACATACTCCCAGTGTCATTGCAGCACAAGCAGCTGCAGTTAATAATTTTTTCATACGTTCCCTCTTTCCGTTTGTGTTATATATCGTAAAGCCCTTACAATATATAAAAACTCAACATTTACATAACTATATAATATATTAAATTTCCATATGTTGCAAGCTTATCTACACATAAAACCTGATAAATTCTTATAAAAACCAACAATTTGCAGCTTTGGTGCGCTTTTTTCAAAGATAGTCTGGAAAACTAGCATTTTCAATCTGCTATAAAAAGGCGGATTTCATGAAATGTGTATGAATTTTTCATATGATATCTTTTCGTACAAACATGGAAATGCAAATTATTCTAGCGTAAATATCATGAAAAGCTACGCATGCCGCTGTTCCATGTCATTCTATATCAGGCATAAAACGCGCATATAGACCACCGCTGTATCTTTGATACTATAGCTTGTTCATCGCCCTATTTACAGATTTCATGATAGGATTACACATACAGAATATTTCCTTTGATGAAATCATATGCTGACACTACCCCTTTTTACTTTCAAACTCTTTGCATATGCTGGCGCGCTGATCCGCTTCATATAAATCAAATACTGTAAGACATAGACTGATAATTCCCTTTTTGAGCTTATCATCAGCACAGGGCAGCTTCAGATATTCCAGAAACTTCACATCATGCGCATAGGCAGGTGTTGGTCCTCCCAATGCCAGTTCGCTGTACATCATCGGGCAGACATGCGATACATTTCCTACATCACTGGAGCCGCTGGCATCTGCATCACTGTCCACAAAGTCACCGGAGCCGCAAAGCTTTGCGTTTTCCACATACAGCTGTTGAAAGCTTTCCAGATTGATTAGATCATAATAGGTATTTTCAAAATTACGATATTCCATTTGCGCCCCTGTCATCAGGGAAGCTCCCTTGGCAATGTTGATAATCTTTGCACTGATTTCCTCCATATAAGCCTTATCGGCTGCACGGATGTAAAATTTACATACGCACAAATCCGGAATGATATTGCATGCTTCTCCACCCTTGGTGATAATTCCATGCACTCGCGTATCATTGCGCATCTGCTGCCGCAGATAACTGATTCCCGTAAACATCAGATTTACCGCATCCAATGCATTGACGCCCAGATGCGGATACGCTGCAGCATGGGCTGCTAATCCATGGAAGGTGAATTCCAGGGAATCCATTGCCAGCGTGACGACATGCGCATTATTTTCCGCTCCCAGATGCAGCTGGAATGCAAAATCTACATCATCAAACGCACCTTCCTCAACAAGAACGCATTTTCCACCAGTTGTTTCCTCAGCCGGGGTCCCCATAATTACAATCGTTCCCTCCAGCTCCTCCTTCATTTGTGCAAACATGAGCCCCACTCCCGCACATACCGCTCCAATCCAGTTGTGTCCGCAGGCATGTCCAAGCTCATTGTGCTCTTCTCCATAACCTGGCAGCGCATCATATTCTGCTAAAAACGCATAGGTCGGACCTGGCTTACTACCCTTTAGCTCGCATCGAAATGCTGTCTTTAAAGAGCCGTACGGCAGCTGTACAGAAAAACCTTCCTCCTTCAGCTGTTCACAAAGATAAGCACTTGACAAAAATTCCTGATCTCCATCCTCGGGATGGTCGTATATCCATTTGCTGATTTCCTCTGCCTTTTGCTGCACGCAATCCACATACAGCTGTTCCAGCCGCTTTTTTCTTTCATTCTTCATATGATAGCCTCCCTTATCCTATTTGCTTTGCTATTTCCATAACAGTCTCACATTGCCACATCCATAGAACATCCCTTGATCGGACGAGCAGTGAAAGCAAGACGCACACATTGAATAAGAAACAGAGAAGGGCTCCCTGTTTCTTTCTTATGCTATTCGATTGTTACATGTTCAAAATAGAACATTGCTGCCGGTGTACGCTCCAGCCCCTTCACACCTGGCTTTTTCAGCATTACCTGTGTATTTGTTACCAGTGGAATGAAGTAAGCCTGTTCAACGATCATGCGGTTTTCTGCATCATGCAACAGCTGCATACGCTTCGCTGCATCTGTTTCCAATGCAGCCTTCGCCATCAGATCTTCGTATTCTGCATCATCGAAAACAAGAACCGGCTGTGATTCCTTCTGCCACATGCCAAGATACGCTGCAGCAGGATCCAGTGTGGTAGCACTCAGACCATAGCGGCTTGTTTCAAACTGTCCGCCATCGACCTGCGTATAGAATACACCCTGTTCCACCTGATCGATTTTCAGATCAATATAAATTTTCTTGAACTGCTCCTGCAGTATCTGTGCAATATCCATATTTACCTGCTGCCCTGTGGTCTTATATTTGATTGTCAGCTTTTTACTATCAGAATAACCTGCTTTCTTCATAAGTGCCTGCGCAGCCTTTACATCGTATTTGATATAGTTACCGGCATCATCTGCTTCTTTTCGGAAGTCTTCCTTTTCTCCCTGAATTCCATGAGGAACCAGACCAAACAGCGGCGTTACATAATCTCCAGTATCCAGCACCTTTACAATACCGTCACGATCAACAGCCATAGCCATTGCCTTACGAACATTAACATCCTGCAACGCCTTATTTTCTGTGGATAAGGAATTGATATCAATAAAGTAATTGGATACATATGGATCTACCCGATACAAATCATCCTTGCCCTTGTAATTGGTATATCCTTCATTAGCGACATAGGTAGCGAAATCAATCTCTCCGGCCTCATAGCCCTGATACTGCGAAACGCTATCTTCCATAACCTTGAAGTGCAGCTTTTCCAGCGTTGTTTTGTCTGCCTCATAATAATCGGCATTCTTCACAAGGTCAACCGCGTCAGCAGGATTTACGCTTTCTGCCTTAAATGGACCGTTTACCGGTACATCTGCGGATAAAGACCATTCAGAATCCTTTTCCTTTGCGATATCGGAACGAAGTGGCGTATAGATTCCCTGTGTCATCAGTTTATCAAAATACAGAACCGGCTGAATCAGTTCTACGGTAAAGGTTTTATCATCCACCTTTTTCACACCGACATCCTTCATATCCTTTACTTTCATATCCTTGTCAAATGCCTTCTGCGCTCCAACGATGTATTTTCGTCCATCCTGCGCATTATAGGCATTGTCAGCACCATACGTAAGTCCTCGTTTGATACCGTAAACGAAGTCATCCGCCTTTACAGCCTTACCGTCACTCCATTTTGCGTCCTTAATGGTAAATGTGTAGGTTTTCCCATCCTCGCTGACTTTATAGTCCTCACAAAGATCCTTCACCAGATTACCATCCTTGTCCAGCTTGAACAGGGTACGATACATGTTTTGAATTACGATCATGGAATACGTGTCATCCGCACGCGCCGGGTCCAGACTGGTGATCTGTCCGCCAAGTGCAACCTTGAGTTCATTGCTGCTCTCTTCCCCGCCCCCGCAGGCACTCAGGCTGAGAACACTGATTCCCATGAAGAGCGATAACATTAGTTTTTTTAGCTTTTTCATACAGTTTCTCTCCTTTTACATTTATTATCATACATTCTTTTTGAATATTTTTCAATAAATGTAAATACTTTCAACACAAAACTTATATAAAAGTAAAAGTGTTTACAGAAAATTAAGCATGCAGGTCTTTTATCAGTGATTTATACGCCTGATTGTTTTACTTGAATTTAGAGTATATTTGAACTCATTTGTTAAGAAAACCTAAATTCATAATTTTTTTGAAATTATTCCTCCATTTAAAAAGTATTCAGGTTATATCAAAATACACGCTAATTGTATGTGTTTTGTTGCTAAGATAGCTTTGTCATCACAGCCCTGTCCACGATCACTAAATTTATCTATTTGCGCATCAAACAGATTCCTTTTCATATCCTTCAATGTTAAAAACAAAACAGGATACTAATTCTGATGTTTACATGCTTCTTCATCCTTTGAGATTTCTAATCCGTTAAACAAGTAGCTGTTTTCTTTTTCCTTGTTTGTAAAGAAATAATACAGCACGTCAGGGCGGGCAGCGCCTGCTTATGTTTAAAGTTTTCCCAAACCTTCTTGGTCTGGTATAAAACGCAACCTTTTCGCTGTATACATCTTTCATCATTGTCATCTTATCTTTAAAGTTTTCTATATCAATCGGAAGCATCTTCATAGGACCATAAGCTCCTTTTTATTCTTTCCAAGCGCTCTTTTTGAGGTAAACGAGAAGAAATATTGATATAGAATAATGCTTTATTTTTCTCATATCCTACTTTCAGTAGAGAATTTTATTGTCCTCCAACTCTTTGGGACACTCCACCCTAATCGTTTCTAGTATAGAATGTAGATCTACCGCCGCCATGACGGGTAATTTCCCCCTCATCCACCAATATTTTCAGGGATTTTTCAACTGCGGCTCGCCGAAGCGCAGGTAAGTACTCAACGATCTGAGCTTTTGTAAATTTGCCTATTTGTTCTTTTGCGGCATTCCGTACCATCTCCAGAGCCGGTTTCTTTTCTTCGACCAATTCTAAACGATTTTCGAAATCTCTATAGCTAGCTAAAATGACGCCTAGAAGATATTTGATAAAGGGTGTGACATCATTGCTTCCTTCATGCCATCCCTCATCGATATCCTGCAATGCTTCATAATAATTTAGTTTTGTTTTAGCGATTTTAGTTTCTATACTGATGTATTTTCCCACCTCAAATCCGCTCTTATAAAGTAGCAATGCGGTCATAAGTCGTGACATTCGACCATTACCATCATTAAAAGGATGGATACACAAAAAATCTGTGATAAAGGATGGAATTAACAGCAAGGGTTCAATATCTGCAGCGATTGCTTGATTGTAACTTTCACAAATTACATCGATTGCCTGTGATGTTTCATAGGGAGCTAACGGCTGAAATCGAACAGCTCTGGTTCCATCAGCTCGTATTTCTGCAATGTAATTTTGCGTATTCTTGAATTTTCCACCAAAAGATTCTCCTGAATAACTATATAGAACCTTATGAAGCTGCAGGATATAATTGCTTTGGATTGGGATATATTCATGACTTTCATGAATCATATTCAGAACATCTCGATAACCGGCAATCTCTTCTTCATCCCTGTTTTGCGGTGATGTCTTTTCGTTGACTAGCAGTTTGATTCTTGTGTCCGTCGTAACAATGCCTTCAATTTGATTTGATGCTTCAGTACTTTGTACTTTCGCAATTTCTACTAATTTATCAAAAATCATTGGTTTCTGTTTGATATAGAGTTCCTGTTTTCCCTTATATTCATGGATTTTAGCAATCAATGTTAGGACTTCCAAATCCCATTTTTTATCTCTGATCTCCAGATAATTAAACTGTCTCATTCCATACCACCTCATTATTCTCCTATTATAGCAAATTTTCAGGAGAAAAACCAAGGCTCATAAGGGGATATTAAAGATATTCTCCTATCAACGCTCATATTCTCCTATTATCAATCATGAAATAGGAGAATAAAGAAGACTGTAGGAGAATACGATTTGGATATCGATTAAAATTTATCACTCTGATGAAATAGGTGTTTTTTAAGGCCCTCCTCGATACATGAGGTTGTTCTTATTTTTTTCGGATATAACAAATCTGTTTTATAAACTTTCTCCGCTACCATGAGTTTAAAAGTTATGAAAGCGAAAAAAGCGATTCCCTATAGCAGAATCGCCTTATGACATGCTTATTTCAAATGTGCATCGAACCAGTCTGCCATTTCCTGCAGTCTGCGTAATCTATGCTTTGGTTTTCCACTCCTGCTCAGCTCATGATTCTCCTGAGGAAACAGACACATACGGCTTTCCACATCATGATACTGCAAAGCCGTAAACATCTGCAATCCCTCACTCAACGGGCAGTTATAATCCTCCAGCGAATGGATGAATAGCGTGGGTGTCTTTGCACGGTCTGCATATGCAAGCGGAGAAGCCTTCCAAATGCTCATGACGTCCTTCCATGGCGTTGTCTGCATTTCATTGGGATCAAAGGTATAGCCGATACAGCTGGTACCGAAATCCGATGTCCAGTTCGCAACACTCCGCTGGGAAGCAGCAGCCTGAAACCGGTCTGTCTGCGTGATAATCCAGTTTGTCATAAAACCGCCATAGCTTCCACCTAGCACGCCCAAGCGCTCGCTGTCCAGTGCCGGGGTCTCCTGAATCACTGCATCCGTAAACGCCATCAAATCCTCATAATCAATCGTACCATACTTTCCACGCAAATCCGCATACTCCTCACCATAGGAATCACTGCCCCTTGGATTTGTGTAAAACACCATATACCCCATGGACGCAAACATCTGCATTTCATGGTTGAAAACATTTCCATATGCACAACGTGGTCCTCCATGGATACTCAACAGTCCCGGATATTGTTTTCCTTCCACATAGTCAGCCGGATACAAAACCCATCCTTTCTGTATCTTTTTTTCAGAATTGGTATATAGGACTTCCTTTGGCTGTGCTTGCATATGTGTCTGTAAATACTCCGCATTCCAATTCGTCAGCTTCTGACAATCATCGGGTTTGCGTAAATATATTTCCTCCAACGCGTTTTCTTCCATTTCCAATGTATAACAGCCCTGTCCGCTCACGGCAATATCCCGTATCACATTACCAGACGGCGTCAGACAGATATCCCTGCCGTCCATAGACAATGCATACAGCAGACAGCGCCCATTTTCATTTTTCAGATGGTAAACGATCTGATCCTTCATCATGATGGAGGTCGAAGCTCCGACATGGCAGTCGCTCACAATATTGCAATATGCGTAATGCTCACAATCCAGCAGCTTTTTAACCCCCTGCTGTTCTGTCCAGCTGTAGAAATCCGCAGCCTCCTCGTTGCCATACTCCAGCATATCCGTTCCTGTAAAAACAATCGTATCTTCCTCACAGACAACAGCTTCAATGCGCAGGGTGTCACAGCTGACAAGCTCTGTTTTCCGCAGCGTATCTGTGGAAAAGGTGAAGATTCCCTGCGTCAGCGGTTTCTTTGTGGTATACTCCTGGGCACTGCACACAATACGCGAATTTGAAACCGCCAGGTTTTCCACATGCCAGTTTCCTTCAAACAACGCTGTGGATAGCTGACTTTCCTCATCAAAGACATACAGGTAGTTTCGCTTCCCGCTGATATAGCCGACACCGTTATCCCAGAATGGAATCTGTGTCAGCACGATGGTATCATCGTCATTATTCTTCTGAACAGATTCCTCTGCCAGATAAGCATACCGCTGCTCGCTTATCCTCTGCAGCTGTACAACATTCGCAGGTATTGTAAAGGCAGGCGTAATACAAAGGGTATCCAGATGCAGACGGACGAATTCCGTTTTCTCTTGCTCGACAGGCTTTTGAATCAGCAGTGTATGTTCATTTTCCCACAGAAAGTTGGAGAATTTCTGCTTCTGATAAATACAGATGCTCTTATCTCCCTGGTGCAGCCACAGACTTTTCTCGTATTCATCCGCTGCCTCCACCATCTGCGTATGTACATAGACCAGACGGCTTCCGGAAGGGGATGCTTTCAAACCACTCAGCAAATGCAGCTGATAGAGGTCGCTTTTCTCTATGCTCTTCTTCATGCTTTGTTTCCTCTTTCGCACAGCTGCTCATCCAGCAGTTTTCGTATTTCTTCATATGCTGCATTGACATCCGTATTTTTTACGGTATGGCGAAACAGTGTGGACAGCTCCAGTTCGACCAGTGCCTTGGAAATTCTACGCTGGGCACTGGCAGTATCATCCCGATATCTCAGCATGATCTGTTTCTCCAGCTCCTCCATGCTTTCTGGTTCTACAAATACGCACAGAGCATCCGGATATTGCAGCTTAATCTGTCCAACGCCCTGTGCTTCCACCTCAATCATGACATTTTTTCCGCTATTTAACAGAAAATCCACCTGATGCTTCGGTGTACCATAATAATAGCCGTCAAACTCCGTATACTCCAGCAGTTCACGATTTCGCAAAGCCTGTGCAAAGGCTTCATGATTGACAAAATAATAATCTTTGCCATCCACTTCCTCCTCGCGTTTAGGGCGTGTTGTCATGGAAATGGAATAATTCAGATGCAGTTGTTCATCACCAAGCAGCCGGTCACGGATATCCTTTTTTCCCACACTGCTGGCGCCGGTTAATACAAACAGCAAACCCTTGTTCATAATCCTTCTCCTGGTACAGTCACAGCATGTATAACAGCTGTCTGCCATACCTTTTCCTTTCTTTCAAAAAAACGAAAACACAGCCTTATGGCAGTGCTTCGTTTTACAGGTTATATAATCGCATTATTTTTCATACAGGAAGCAGGCAACCGTTCGTTTCCCCACATTCACCATTCCCGGCTTTTCTCTGGCACAGCGCTCTGTGGCATTGGGACAGCGGGTACGGAATACGCAGCCGCTCGGGGTATCCAGCGGACTCGGCAGCTCTCCCTCCAGTACGATTCGTTTCTTTTCTCTGGCAACACGGGGATCGGGAATCGGTACCGCTGACAACAGCGCCTGTGTATACGGATGCAGCGGACGGTGATACACATCATCGCTGTCTCCGATTTCCACCAGATTTCCCAGATACATAACACCGATGCGATCGGATATATGCTTTACCATACTTAAATCATGCGCAATAAACAGATAGGAAATGCCCATCTCCTTCTGGATATGCTCCAACAGATTGATGACCTGTGCCTGAATGGAAACATCCAATGCACTAATCGGCTCATCACAGACGATGAACTGCGGATGCAAGGCAAGCGTTCTGGCAATGCCGATACGCTGACGCTGCCCTCCGGAAAATTCATGCGGGTAACGGCGGATGTGATCCG
Source organism: Clostridium sp. DFI.1.208 (assembly GCF_024463855.1). Lineage (NCBI taxonomy): Bacteria > Bacillati > Bacillota > Clostridia > Eubacteriales > Clostridiaceae > Clostridium > Clostridium sp. DFI.1.208. The sequence continues at coordinate 11,783 of NZ_JANGCA010000059.1, forward strand.
GCTTCAGCCCGACGATATCCAGCAGCTCGCGAACACGCTGTTCCCGTTCTTCCTTTGTATTAAAAATATGATGAATATCCATTGGCTCACGGATGATTTCTCCAACCGTCATACGAGGATTCAGACTTGCATAGGGATCCTGAAAAATCATCTGTACATTTCTGCGGAATTCCGCAAGATGGCCGCCTTTGATCTTGGTAACGTCCTCACCATGGTAATACACCGTTCCGCTTGTCGGCTCATAAAGCTTGACGATTGCACGTCCGGTGGTACTTTTTCCACAGCCGCTCTCTCCAACCAGCCCGAAGGTTTCCTTTGGATAGATTTCAAAGCTGACACCGTCTACGGCCTTTACCACCTGTTTTTTTGTGAACAGACCACCCTTGACAGGAAAATGTACCTTCAGGTTTTCCACCTTCAATACTGCATCACTCATTGAGCCTCACCACCTTTACGCGCCTTGGGATGCTGCAGCCAGCAGGAACAGCGATGCGTATCAGATAGCTGTGTTTCCTGCGGCATGCGCATTTTGCATATCTTCATGGCAGCTGTACAGCGATCCGCAAACGGACAGGTATCCTGAATATTCAACAGATCAGGAGGACTTCCCGGAATCGGATGCAGTTCCTTTTTTTCAAGCTCATTCGGATTGGAAATACAGGACAGCAGACCAATCGTATACGGATGCTGCGGATGTTCAAAAATTTCAAACACTGTACCGGTTTCCACAATTTTTCCACCATACATAATCGCGATACGATCACAGATACTGGCAACGACACCAAGATCATGGGTAATCATGATAATACCCGAATCAATTTCCTCCTTCAGATGGGAAATCAATTCCAGAACCTGTGCCTGTATGGTCACATCCAGCGCCGTTGTCGGCTCATCGGCAATGATGATTTTCGGATCACAGGCCAGTGCGATCGCGATGATGATACGCTGCCGCATACCTCCGGAAAACTGATGCGGATACTGCCGTATTCTAGTCTCGGGTGAAGGTATGCCAACCTTGCGCATCAATTCGATTGCACGCTTTTTCGCTTCTTCCTTCGATATATCCACGTGATTCATAATCGGCTCAATCAGCTGCGTTTCAATACGCAGAACCGGATTCAGAAAGGTCATCGGGTCCTGAAAGATCATCGCCAAATCATTACCGCGGATGCGATCCATGACCTGTTCATATTCCTTACGCTCGGAAAATGCCTTTGGCGATATTTCCTTGCCGTCGATGGTTATACTGCCATCCTTTACGATTCCGTTTCCTGACAACAGGCCCATAACGGAAAACATCGTCTGACTCTTTCCGGAACCGGACTCCCCTACGATTCCTAAAACCTCTCCCTTATCCACAGACAGGGATACATCACGTACAGCATGTACCATTCCGTTTTCTGTTTCAAAATCGGTAGAGAGGTGTTTAATTTCCAGCATACTCATATGATTTCCTCCCTACTTCTTCTTTTTCTTCGGATCCAGGGCATCCCCCAGTCCGTCTCCGATAAAATTCAATGCCAGCATTGTCAGACAGATTGCCAGAATCGGCCACAGTGTCTGCAGCGGATAGGAGGTCAGGGTGCTTCTCGCTTCATTCGCCAGTGTTCCCCAGCTTGCCTGCGGTGCACTCAGACCGATTCCCAAAAAGCCCAGAAAGGCCTCATAGAAAATCGCACTCGGCACCAGCATGGTAACGGAGACGATGATCGGCCCCATGCTGTTGATAATCAGATGCTTGAAAATAATACGCCCGCTACCCGCGCCTAGCACCTTGGCCGCAAGGGAAAATTCCTGTTCCTTCAGCGTCATGACCTGTGTGCGCACCTGTCGGGCCATTCCCATCCAGGAGGAAATACAAATACCAATCAGAATGGAGCTCATTGACGGCCCCATAACCACAACGATCATAATGACATACAGCATATCCGGTATGGAATACATCATATCCACAAACCGCATCATGATCATATCGATTTTACCACCGAAGTAGCCGGCAATTCCTCCGTAGAGGACACCGACACCAAGAGAAATAAGGGCAGCCGCAAAGCCGACGCTTAAGGATACGCGCCCGCCCCACATGATACGCACCAGAATATCACGGCCGAATTTATCCGTTCCCATCAGATGCTGAAGGGATGGACCTACATTGCGGATTGCCAGATTCTGACCGTCATAGGTATAGGGGGATACCATCGGTATGATAATCGCACACAGCAGCATGAACATCAGAAAGCAGAAGCCCACAAATGCCAGCTTGTTCTGTCGAAACCGATGCCATGCATCTGCCAGATAGGTCCGGCTTTCATACGCTATTTTTTCTGCATTTTTTTCAGAATCATCCAGACGTTCAAACAGATCGTCACTCAATTCTTCCTGCAGTATTTTGTCACTCATAGCATTCACCTCCTAATCCAGCTTGATCCGCGGATCAATGATGGCGGACAGGATATCAGTAATCAGATTAAAGGTGATGACAAGGAAACCAAGGAATATTGTCAGTCCCATGATAATCGGATAATCTCGTGTTGTAATACAGGATACAAACGCACTGCCGATGCCCGGTATTGAGAAGACGCTCTCAATGACGAAGCTTCCCGTCAGCATGAAGGCGAACATCGGACCTGCATAGGTTACCACCGGCAGCATGGCGTTTTTCAAAGCATGCTTGATGACAACCTTCTTATATGGCGTCCCCTTGGAGCGCGCCAGAATGATATAATCCTGATTCATAACCTCCAGCATACTGGAACGGGTCAGGCGGGCAATCATGGCGATGGGATAAAACGCAAGTGAAAGTGCCGGCATGATGTAATTCAGCGGACTGTTCAATCCGATAAACGGCAGAATATGCAGCTGTACCCCGAATATAATCAGCATGATCATCGCAATCAGAAACGACGGTACACTGACACCGATCGTTGCCACAAACATACACAGGTTGTTCACCCACTTATGCCGTGATAACGCTGCCCCAGTCCCCAGCGCAATTCCTCCCACAAGAGCCAGAACAAAGGCAATCAGCCCCAGACGTGCCGTTACCGGAAATCCGGTTTTGATATAATAGGAAACACTGCGTCCGGTATTGATCATACTTTCCCCAAGATTCCCCTGTGCGACCCCCTTCAGGTAGATCACATACTGCTCCATCAGCGGCTTATCCAGATTATACTTAGCTTCTGCGGCAGCCAGTGCTTCCGGTGTCTTATACTTTGCCAGGGAAAATGGTGATCCCGGTGTCGCCTTCATCAGAAAAAATGTCACGCTGGCTAGTACAAACAGTGTCACAAATCCGATCAGCACACGTTTGATGATATACTTTGGCATACAAACAACCCCTTTTCTCATTTCGCTTGTCGCTGGATATTTCGATGCGTATATCCTGCTGTGTTAATTCGGATTTTTGGTAATGCTTAACACCTTGTATCCGTTTGCTTCCAGATCACTCGCCAATGCGTCTGTCTGGAAGGTATCAATACGGATGATCATATCCGCAAAGCCGTTGTGCTGGGAATATACCCCCAGATGTGTGATATTGCAATTATTACGGACAAAGATTTCCGAGATTTTCCCAATCGTTCCCAGCTCGTCCTTGACTTCGATACAAACACGGCTTCCGCTTGTGCGATAGCCCAGAATATCCAGGAATGCAGAAAGAACATCGTTACTTGTCAGAATGCCAACAACCTCATTGGCATCGTTGACAACCGGCAGACAGCCGATATCATGCTTGTACATCAGCAGTGCTGCATCCTCCAGAAAACGGTCCTCATGAATCGTGATGACATCACGGATCATAATCGCATCCACGCTTGTCTTTGAAAGCAGGTAATTCAGCTCATAAATACTCAGACTGGTTGCCTTACTGGCACCCTTTTTGGAAATCATGCCCTCTGTAACCAGACCAACCAGCTTTTTGCCGCTGATGACCGGGATACGGTGCAGCTCCTTTTCACTCATGATATCGACGACATCACTGATTTTACTATTCACATCGATACAGATCGGATGCTTTGTCATTCTGTTTTTTACGTACATAATATTATCCTCCCAGGTATGCTTTCTGAATTTCAGGACTATTGACCAGCTCTGCGCCAGTTCCCGTCATGACGATATTGCCCGTTTCCATAACATAGGCACGATCCGCGATAGACAATGCCATCTTTGCATTCTGTTCAACAAGCAGAACGGTTGTCCCTTTTTCATTGATATCCTTGATGATGTTGAAGATTTCCTTTACCAGAATCGGTGCAAGTCCCATGCTCGGCTCATCCAGCAACAAAATCTTCGGTCTGGCCATCAGCGCACGTCCCATCGCCAGCATCTGCTGTTCTCCTCCGGATAAGGTGGAAGCATCCTGTGAGCTTCGCTTCTCCAGAATCGGAAACCGCTGGTAAATATCCTGCAAATCCGCTTTGATACCGTCCTTGTCCTTACGCAGATAGGCACCCATCAAAAGATTTTCATACACACTCATACCGGGAAAGATATGCCGTCCCTCCGGTACCTGTGTGATACCTTCCTTTACGATATTCTTGGCACTGACCTTGTTCATCGATTTGCCAAGGAACATAACCTCTCCGCTTGTTTTCTTCAGCAAGCCGCTGATGGTTTGAAGCAGAGTCGTCTTACCGGCACCGTTGGCACCGATCAGTGAGACGATCTCCCCCTCCTTAACCTCCATGGATACATCCTTCAATGCATGAATCACGCCATAGTGGACATTTAATTTCTCTACCTTCAGCATCTTAAATATCCTCCCCCAAGTACGCCTTAATGACGCGCTTGTCGTTCTTGATCACTTCCGGAACACCATTGGCAATGCATTTTCCATAATCCAGCACATAAATTCGCTCACAGATCGTCATAACCAGCGACATATCATGCTCAATCAGGATCACCGTCAGATGGAAGTCATCCTTGATCTGATGAATCAGTCTGGTCAGATCCGCTGTTTCCTGTGGATTCATACCGGCTGCCGGCTCATCCAGAAACAATACCTTCGGCTGTGTGGCAAGCGCTCTGGCGATTTCCAGACGACGCTGTTCCCCATAGGGAAGATTGCTGGCAAGCTCATTTCGCTTGTCATACAGATGTACCACCTTTAACAGCTCCTCTGCCTGCTGCTTTACACGCTCCTCCTCACGATAGTAGTTCGGTGTACGCAGAATTGCCTGCAGGGTTCCGTATTTAATATTCTTATGCATTGCGATTTTCACATTATCCAGTGCTGTCAGATTTTTAAACAGGCGGATATTCTGGAAGGTTCTCGCCAGCCCCATACGCGTTACCGCATACGGCTTCATACCGCCGATTTCCTTCATCTCGCCATCGACATTCAGCTCAATTTTTCCCTCACTCGGCTCATAAACACCGGTAAGCAGATTGAACAGCGTCGTCTTTCCGGCACCGTTTGGTCCGATCAGCCCAATCAGCTCCTGTTCATTGATTTCCATATGAACATTGGATACCGCACAAAGACCGCCGAAGTTCTTTGTCAGTCCACTCACTTTCAACAAAGCCATATTAACGCACCTCCTTCTTTTTCGAGAACCGCTTTAACAGACCCGAGAAGGTGAATTCCTTGGTTCCAAACAGGCCCTCCGGACGAAAGACCATAATCAGTACCAGCGCGGCTCCGTAAATAATCATACGGACATCCGCAAAATTCTGAAGATACATATTGATAAAACCGATGACAACCGCCGCAACAATGGAACCGGTAAAGCTTCCCATGCCGCCGAATACAACCAGAATCAGGATGTCCACAGATTTATTGAAGGTGAACAGATCCGGCTTTACAACATAGAAGTTGCAGGCATACAAGGCACCGGCCAAGGATGCCAGAACAGCGCCGATCACAAAGGCAATCGTCTTATACTTTGTCGTATTGATTCCCATTGCTTCGGATGCAATTTCATCCTCACGGATGGAAATACAGGCACGTCCGGGTGCACTGCGTGAAAAGTTCAATACGATCAGCAGTGATACGATCAAGCAAAACAGCAGCAGCGGCCAGGTCGTCAGCTTCGGAATACCGAACAGACCGGCAGCCCCGTTGGTAATCGTCATATTCAATACGATGATACGTACAATTTCAGAAAAACCAAGCGTTGCAATCGCCAGATAATCGCCCTTTAATCGCAGGGTTGGAATAGCGACTATCAAAGCGACAAGCGCAGAAATCACACCGCCGATGACAACCGCAAGCGCAAAGCCACCCAGATTCGGCGTTGCCTTTGTAATGATGGCAGCCGCATAGGCACCAATGCACATAAAGCCGGCATGTCCTAACGAGAACTGACCGGTCACACCGATGATCAGGTTCAGGGAGATTGCCAGTATCATATTGATTCCAATCGTATATAAGGTACTCTGATAATAGAAGTTGATAACACCGCCCTGCATGAGCAGCGTGATGATCGTTAACAATGCCGTCGTGAATAAAATCCAGCAAAGGTTCAGCTTACTAAAGATATGTTTCATACGCCTACACCTTCTCTTTCACATTTTTGCCCAGCAATCCTGCCGGCTTGATGATCAGAATCAGAATCAAAATAGCATATACAACGGCATCCTTATATAAGGAGCTTCCGTATGCAGTGACAAGCGCCTCAACAATACCGATGAAGAAGCCGCCAAACATCGCACCCGGAATAATACCGATTCCACCGAATACCGCAGCGACAAAGGCCTTGATACCGGGAACCATACCCATCAGCGGATTGATCGTATTGTAATACATACCAACCAGAACACCGCCGGCACCTGCGAGTGCAGAGCCGATGGCAAAGGTATAGGAAATCGTTGCGTCCACATTGATGCCCATCAGCTTCGCCGCATCCGCATCCACGGAAACAGCACGCATGGAACGTCCGATTTTCGTCTTGCGTACGATAAACTGCAATGCGAGCATCAGAATGATGGTAATCGCCAGAATATAAATCTGCTGCATCTGAATCTGAATGCCGAACACATGGAAGGTTTGATTGCTTAAGACGGACGGATAGGTTTTTACCCCCGGCCCCATGACCTTCTGTGTGGAATATTCCAGAAAATAGCTGACACCGATTGCCGTAATCAGCGCCGCAATTCGTGTCGCATGCCGCAAAGGCTTATACGCAATGCGTTCAATAACAACACCCAGCACACCACAGACCACCATGGCCAGCAGCAGAGCCGGAAAAAAGCCCAAATGTAGCTGTGCTATGGAGATGAATCCCACATAGGCACCAAGCATGTAAATATCACCATGCGCAAAATTGATCAGCTTGATAATCCCATATACCATCGTATATCCCAATGCAATCAGAGCATAGATACTGCCAATGGAAAGACCGTTTACCAGCTGTTGAAAAAATTCTGTCATAACTTCACCCCTCTATACTGGAAAATAGGAGAAAGAATATCTTTCCCCTATTCTATACTTCATCGTATTCTACTATTTGTTCGGATCAACTTCTACTGCATTCTTCTGTTCGCCGTCAACCAGCTCTACAACCAGGGCAGCCTTCTTCGGTGTATGTGTTTCATCAAAGGTAAAGCTTCCGGTTACACCCTTGAAGTCAAGCTCTGCCATCGCCTTCTGTGCAGCTTCAGAGTCTGCTGTTCCTGCCTTTTCAAAGGACTGAATCAAAACATTTGTAGCATCGTAAGCCAGAGCGGAGAACATGCTTGGATCTTCATTGTATTCTTTCTTGTAGTCCGCAATAAACTGTGTCAGTGCATCGCTTGCATCTACCGTTGTATACGCAGTTGTAAAGAATACATCGTTCAGGTTTTTGTTCCCTGCCAGCTTCACAAGGTCAGTGGAATCAAATCCGTCACCACCGACGATCGGTACATCAATTCCCATTTCACGAGCCTGCTTGATAATCAGACCTACCTCATTATAATATCCAGGGATATAGATCACATCAAAGTCCATTCCCTTGATTTTTGTCAGCTGTACGTTGAAATCGGTATCCTTTGCCTGATAGTTCAGCTCGGTTACGATTTTTCCGCCTTTTTCCTTGAATTTATCCTGGAATGCCTTGGAAAGACCTTTCGCATAATCAGAGCTGGAGTCAGAAATGACAACAGCCTTGGTTTTCTTTAAGGTATCCTTTGCGTACACTGCCATCGCAGCTCCCTGATAAGGGTCTTCAAAGCAGACGCGGAATACATATGGATATACGCTTTCCTTTGTCTTACCATCCTGCAGTGTTACATTGGTTGCTGTCGCAGATGGTGATACCACCAGCACCTTATTGTCGGATGCGATTTGATAGGTTGCCGCAGATGCCCCTGAGGTTGCCGGTCCTACAATTCCCTTTACACCGTCGGATGTAATCAGCTTGGTAGCCACGTTTGTGGATTCATCCGCCTGAGATTTATTATCTCCTTTAATTGCCTTATAGCTGAACTTGTTGTCCTTGTTTGCATTTGCCTGTTTGATAGCAAGCATAGAGCCGTTATATTCCGGCGTACCGTAGTTTGCTGTTTCCCCGGACAGCTCATAGTTTAAACCGATTTTGATTTCGTTCGTATCTCCATCACCGGAGCCTGCATCACCGCTGTTTCCACAGGCAGTCATCGTTGTCAAAGCCATACAGCTAACTGCAGCCATGGCCATAAATTTCTTAAAGTTTCCCATGTTCCTCTCTCCTCTTTTCCTGAAAAATAATCAATTACCGTTAAAATTGATAGTTCTATTATATGCGTTTGCACATTCTTTTTCAAGTGTTTTCTGCAAATTTTTCACATATTTTCATGACATTATGTAATTTATTACAATGCAGACCATTTTCATATACGCTTCTCCTGTATTTATGCAGATTTTCCGATCACATGGTCTCTTTTTATTGGAATGAATCCATTTCGCATATATACTTTATCCGGTGAGGAACCTATTTAGATTGCTTTGGCACAGATGACATCTCCTGAAGAACATCAGTCAGGAAAATGCATATAGGAAAAATATATGAAAAGCTTTATGGTCTTTTGTTTTTATAAAAAGACCATATCACATACAGTCGGATATGGCCCATAGAGCATTTCTTTCATAATTAACAGCGATTTTCTGATAACTGCTTCACATATTTATAGAAGGTCGCCTTTTTCAGTGAGGTCCTTCTGCGATAGGTCTCCAGCGGGATATGATTCTTCTGACAGTATTCCACCTGTTCCTTGAAGTCCTCCGGCAGACTCGCACGCGGTCTTCCATAGCTCCCCGCTCCCTCTTTCTTCTTCTCCAGTGCCTTCACGATCCCCTTATACTGCGCCTTCTTCAGCTCCTCCCGCTTCTTTCGTTCCTCCCGCTTCATCAGATACAGGATGTCCAGATATACATCCGGAGATATCCGCGCATCCTTCACCTGTAGACGGATATCCTTTTCCCCACAGTAGCGCAGCTTCTCCTCCAGATCCTGCTCATCCCTGCAGAACGCACTCAGCGACAGCACCTCCAGCACATCCTTCTCCATCAGCTTCCCCTTCAGCTCTCCCCAGTTGTCCTCATATCTTCTTACACACATACCTTCAACTCTCCTTACGTCTCTTCCTTATCCTGCTTCCCTTTCCGCTCTTTTTCAAATACAGGCCGCCGACCAGACTCACGCCGAGGAATCCCGCTGCCGCAAACATCGCCGTGCTTCCCAGTGCCAGCTTCTGATCCACCCTTCGGCTTCCACCGACCAGTCCGCTCACCCACGTGTTCAGACTCTTTTCCTCCACCGGCAGACTGCGCTGTGAAAACACATAGTCCTTCCCCGGTGCCATCCTCACCTCGATGATGTTCTCCTCATCGATCTGCAGGTCCTTTCGGACGTAGACCAGATCCCGCTGTTCTACCGAATACTGATACACTCCGTATGCGTGATCCCAGCTCGCAGGTACTCCGATCCCGATATACACCGGTATGCTCACATGCGCCTGCTCACACTGCAACAGATATGTGATGTCATTGGTTCCACTCATTTCATACATCGCTTCCTTATGGCTGCACTTCGCTCCAAATTCAAAATCCAGCGTCGTTTCCTTCATATCCTTGATATCACTGTATAACAGTCGCAGTCGGTAATGCATCTTGCCCTCGCTCCTGTCCACGACGCGCATCACGATGTTCTTCTGCTCTTCCTTCGCTTTTTCAAATAATGCCGGATAGATCGTCAGGCGCTCGGCCTTTTCCTCCCACTTGTAATACGCTCTTCCATTCTTATCTGTTCCATTTCTTTGGATCCCATAGCGCTGTTGATTCGCCGCTGTGATGTTGGGATAAAAATTCCGGATCGCTGATGCTCCCTGCTCTCCCGATGCAGCATTGTTCGGATCCCTGGATGGTTTGCTGTTTTCTTCCTTATTACTGCCTTCACCACCATTATCAACTGTTCCAGTATCCGGTTCCTCGGGGCTTACCGGGTCTTCCTTATCCTCTGGGGCAGGTACGTCGATATCGATGTCATCATCCTTCACCTTTCCGATCAGCTGTCCA